>CAKZIH010000102.1 GCA_936931335.1 uncultured Nostocoides sp.
AACGCTCAGGTGCGTCAGCACGCCCGCCGCCAGCAGGTCCAGGGCCGCCAGGTGCAGCGCCGCGTTGCGCTCCCGCGTGCCCAGCCAGTCGGCCAGCACTTCGGGCGGAACGGCGTTCCGGGCAGCGTCCAGCGCGCCTGCCTCCCGTGCGCCGTGCCGGGCGTGGCGGTCGTAGGCGGTGCTGTAGGCCCGCAAACCCGCGCCCCAATCGCCGTAATACGGCTTTTCCTCGTGCGGGTCGTTGTCGTGCGCCACCCGCACCACCACACCGAAAGCGTAGATGTGAAGCCCCGGGTTCAGGCGCTTGACCTCTCGCAAGGTGTCCAGCCGCGCCAGTGCCGCCTCCAGCGGGTCGGACACGCGCCGCGCCGGAATCATGCCGCCCAGGCACAGCGTCTCCAGGCAGACCACCAGCGCGTCGGCCTGCGCGGCGTGGTCCAGCAGCCAGTCGCGCAGTCGCAGGGTGGAGAGGCAGTCGTACTCGTTGTAGGAGCGGATCTCCGCGAGGATGGCTGCCGCCTCGTCGGTGCGTCCCGCGATCAGGGCCTCGGTGTATTCGTGATAGGCCACCACCGAGTCCCCGCCGGTGGCCACCGATCCGGAGCGCAGGTGCTCGCCCATATAGAGCGGTTCGAGCTTCTTGATCGAGTAGGAGTCCTGGGAGACGCGGATGGCGGAGCGCACCACCGCATAGAGATCGACCAGTACGCCCTCGCGCAGCAGATCGTCGATCTCCTTCTCGCACACGCCATAACGCGCGGCCAGGCGCAGCAACCGGGCGCGCTCGTAGTCGGCGTAGTGATAGATGTGCAGATCCGGATAGACCGCCCGGCGCGCCTGGACATAGGCGACGAAGTCGGTCAGCGCCTGCCGCTCCTGGACCCGATCGTGTGCCCAGAACGCCCGGAACTCTCCCCGGGCCCCAGGCGTCGCCGGTGCCTCCAGGACCCCGAAGAGATACTCCAGTCCCCGGTACGGCGAACCCGGCTCCGACCAGATCGGGTCACCCTCGAAGTCGAAGAAGAGGTCGCCGGGACTGGGGGCGGGCAGCGCGGCCAGCCCCGCTGGGTCGGCGATCTCGGCGTGGACTTCTCCGGTGCGCGCCTGCTGCGCCTGCAGGCGGGCCTGGGCGCTCAACCGCGCCAGCCGCGCGGCGGAGAGCTCGGGCACCGGTTCGTTGCGAGCCGACAGGTCGGCCACGGTCTGCACGCCGGCCGCGCGCAACGCCTTGCGCTGGGCCGAGTAGACGCCGGCGACGAGCAGCACATCGTCGGTCGCCGTCAGCTGCTCCCGGCATTCCTCGCACCGCCCGCAGGCGTGCACGCTCTGGTCACCCCAGGTCAGCGGCGCCCCACTGGCCTGATGAGCATCGAGCTGGGCGAGCAACCGGGCCAGTCGCATCCGGGCGACCGGGACGATCTCCCCGACCGCATAGCGCCGCTGCTCCCCAGTCCCCAGGACCAGCACGGCCTCCGGCGCGACGGGGACCCCGGTGGCGGCCAGGCGATCGGCATACAAGGCCAATTGCAGCAGTGCGGCGACGCTGTCGGAGGTGGCGAGCTTGCTGTCCCACACCTCATACCGGCCGCGGGCATCGCGCACCAGGAAGTCGGCGAAGCCGGCGAACCGCTCGACGTTCAGCGCGGCCTGGTACACGACCTCGGCGCCCGCGGTGAGCGCCTGCGTGGTCTGGTGGGTGGCTTGCGCCATACCCGTCGGGCCGGCGGCCGGCCGCGGGATCGAGACGATCCGGCCGGGTCGCTCGCGATGCAGTTCGCGCAACACCCGTTGCTCGTGCGCCATCCCCAGGTCGGCCAGGCGCCGAGCCAGCGGGTCCGCGGCCGGCGGCGCGTGCTCTGCACGACCCAGCACCCGGTCGAACTCCCGCAGCAGCGCCCATTCGCAGGCGGCCGCGGCGCGCAGGTCGCTGGCGCTGACCGTGACGCGCTCCTCGCCGGGATGGATAATCACAGCCCGACCTTAGGCGCCGCCACCGACAGCCCCTCCCACTGCCCGCGCACCCGTGCGCTCAGACCCAGTGCCCTCAGACCCAGCTCGGGAACCACATGTGCAGGCGCCAGAAGTCGTAGGGGACCACCTGGGCGGTATAGATCGGCCAGTAGAAGACGAACAGCCCGAAGCTGAGCAGGCAGAACGCCCCCACGGCGATCAGTCCCCGCCGGCGCCGCGGCCACGGATCGCTCGCCCGCCCGAGCATCAAGGCGAGCATGAAGGTGGCGATGAGGACCACATACGGCTCGAAGGCAATCGAATAGAACTGGAAGATCGTGCGGTGCTGCAGGTCGAACCAGGGCAGCCAGCCGGCGGCCAACCCGCACAGCAGCGCGCCCGCGCGCCAGTCGCGCCGCAGGATCCAGTGGTAGAGGCAGAAGAAGACACCGATGGTCGCCAGCCACCAGACCGAGATGGTGCCCAGGGAGGAGATCGCCTTGGAGCAGTCGGCGACGGTGCAGCCACCGGAGCCCTGCTTGGGTCCCTCATAGAAGAAGGACGTGGGCCGCGCCTGCACCAGCCAGCCCCAGGGGTTGGCCATGTAGTCGTGCGGGGTGCTCAGGCCCTGGTGGAAGGTATAGGCCTCGGTGTGATAGCTCCACAGGGAGCGCAGCGGCCCAGGAATCCACGCGAAGTCAGTGCTGGGGTGGGTGTCCGCCCAATGCCGTTTGTAGCCGTCCTTGGACAGGAACCAGCCCGTCCAGGACACCAGGTAGGTGCTCAGCGCCGTACCGACCATGATCAGCGCGGCGATCGGCGCCTGGATCAGGAAGCTCGAGGCCACCCAGTGCCGCACGCCCGCGGCGCGATAGGCACCCATGTCCCAGAGGACCGTCATCAGCCCGAAGCCGACGAGGAAGAAGGCACCCGACCATTTGGTGCCGGCGGCCAGACCCAGGCAGATGCCCGCGACCCAGCGCCACCATCGGATCCCGAGCACCGGTCCCCAGCGCGTTTCGGTATGCCGGGACAGCCGCCCGACATAGACCGCCAACCGCTCGCGCATCTGATCGCGATCCAGCAGCAGTGCACCGAAGGCCGCCAGCGCAAAGAACATCAGGATGAGATCGAGCAGGCCGGTGCGGGAGTGCACGAAATGGTGACCCTCGAATGCGGTCAGGAAGGCCGCGATCGTGCCCAACAGGCTGGAGCGGAAAAGCCGCCGCGCGATGCGTCCGACCATCAGGATCGACAGCGTCCCGAGCACGGCCACGCTGAACCGCCAGCCCCAGGACGAGGTCGGCCCGAACAGCCATTCACCGAAGGCGATGACCCATTTGCCCACCGGCGGGTGGACGACCATGTCGCCCTCGGTGGTCTTGAAGACATTGAGATTGCCGTGGGTGAAGAGCGGGTCGACCACCTTGCCCTCGCCACTCCAGCGCATCTCCACGCCGTACTCGAGCATCGAGACGCCCTGCTTGACGTAATACGTCTCGTCGAAGACCAGTTGGTGGGGCCGATCCAGCTGCCAGAACCGCAAGAAGCCGCCGAGGATGGCGAAAAGCAAGGGCCCGGCCCACCCGGCCAGGGTGTCCGTCGGCCGATACCCGAGCAGGCGTGCGCGTAGCTCGTCGGTCCGGGTCACGCACAGATCGTATGTCGCACTCCTGACAGTGCCGGAAACCGCCACCGGACGCGCCTAACCTCTTGAGGTATGCGGTGGCGGCGTCGGGATGGTGAGCCCGGGGCAGGGGCGGATTTCGGTTCCGACGCGGGCGTCGCGGTCGACGGGGTCAGCAAGGTCATCGGCCCGGCGACCCTGCTCGAGCCCACCAGCCTGGTGATCGAGCCTGGCCGGGCGGTGGTGATCCGCGGTCGCAATGGCATCGGCAAGACGACCCTGCTGCGGATCCTCGCCGGCACCTTGGCCCCGACCACCGGCACGGTGCGCATCGACGGGCGGATCGCCGATGAGCGCGATCCGGTGATCCGCTCTCGGGTGGCGGCGCTGATCGGGGTGCCTGCGACATACCGGGATCTGACGCTGCGCGATCACCTGGTCCTGCTGGATGCCACGTGGGGTGGCGCGGCCGATAGCTGCGACGACCGGGTGGCGCAGGCATTGGGGGAGTTGGGGATCGGCGATCTTGCGCAGCGTTTCCCGCACGAACTCTCCTCGGGACAAACTCAGCTCTTCCGGCTAGGAATGGTCCTCTTCCGACCGGGTGACCTGCTCATCCTCGATGAGCCGGAGCAACGGCTGGATTCGCGGCGACGCGATGTCATCACCCAGATCCTGGCCGAACGGCGCGATGCCGGGACCACCGTGGTGCTGGCCAGTCATGACCCCGAACTCACTACCGCGCTCGGCGACGCCGTCCATGACCTCGGCTGGGACGAGGGCGCCGGGGCCGTGGGTGCGGCTGCCGGGCCGACCCAATGAACTCGGACCACGCGGGGGATGCCCACCCGGCTAGCACCGCAGTGACGAAGAGCGGGTGGGCCACATCCGAGGAGGCCGCAGCCGATCACGGCGACCGCATCGCGGACGCGCTCCATGTCCTGCATGGCGACCGGGATCGATCGGGGCTGCGGCGGGTGGCCTATGCCGTCTACCTGGCGGCGCTCTTTGGGGCGTTCTATGGCTTCACCGTGGCTCAGGCCGGGCTGCGCCTGATCGATCCGGAGTTCTTCGCCCGCCTGATGGTTTGGCCCTGGGCAGTACCGGCCGGGATCGGGGTGGTTGCCCTGGCGCTGGCGCTCGTCTTCCGCGCCGGGCGGGTACGTGGCCCCGTGGTGCCCGGTATGGCGTACCTCGACATGGTCGTTGCGAGCGGGATTGATCGGGGTCTCACCCTGCGTCCGGCGGCCCGGACCGTATGCGCCGCCGGGCTGGGCATCGGGAGCGTGCTCGGTCTGCTGACTGGCGCGGCCTTCGCGGCGAGCGGTCATGGCGCTGTCCTCGCCCTAGTCCTCGGGGGGATCGGCGGGCTCCTGATCGCCGCCGCCCTGCTGAGCGCGTGGTTCGCCGGCCAGGTCAGCCTGGGCGCGCCGCTGCCTCGGCGCCTCTCGCAGGGCTTGCGGGCGCTGCGGATAACCGACCTGCGGGCCCACGCCATTCGCTCTATCCGCCTGGGTGGAGCCGCGCTCAGCGGCGACCTGCGCGCCGCGCGGCTGGAACTCGCCACACCGGTGACCAGGGGACGGTCGGCGCGCCTGCGCCCGGGCCACCGGCGGCTGGTGGTTGTGCGTCGCGATCTGCTCGGGTTACGGCGTACCCCTGCTGCCCTCGCCACCGGCCTCGTCCTGGCGGGGCTCGCCGCCGCCGGGCTCGCGGCCGCCTTGGCCGGACCCGGCATACCGGTGCTGATCCCGCTCATTGCTGCCGCCCTCGGCTATCTGGGCGTGGGCACCTGGAGCGAGGGGATGCGCTCCGTGGCCGATCAGGCGGGCACCAATGCCCTTTTCGGGATGGGCTTCCGGGCCGCCGCCGCTAGCCATCTGCTGACGCCCGCCGGCCTCTTTCTCCTCACGGGCTGCGGTGTGGGGGCTGCGGTGACCTGGGCCGCGGGCGGAAGTGTGCTCACCTGGCTGGTGTGGCTGCCGGGCCTCACCGGGATCCTCGTGGGCGCCGTGCTGCTGGCCGCCTTCCGTGGGGCAGCGCCCGTTGCGGCATTCGTGCCGGAGTTCGGTCCAGTGAGTTTGGTGCTCTGGTATGCCCGCCCACTCCTGGTCGCTGCATTCGGTGCCGGCCTACTGGTGGCGCGCGCAACGCAAACAGGCTCGTTGCCCGGCGGGCTGTTCGCTGGTGTCAGCGGCGCTGCCCTGATCGGGCTGGGCCTGTGGCGCGCCCGCGAACTGGAACTCGCGCATCGCCAGTGAACTGCGTTGGCACCCGCACCACCGGTCGCGGTGTCGGTGGCCTCTGGCAGGCTCGCCCGTATGACGCTCGTGCTGGCCGCCACCCCGATCGGCGACCCCCGGGATGCCTCGCCGCGGCTGATCGAGGCCCTGACCGGTGCCCAACTCATCGCCGCCGAGGACACCCGCCGCACCCGGCGGCTGTGCGCTGCCCTGGGCATCACCCCCGCCGGGCGGATGATCAGCTACCACGAGCACAACGAGGCCGCGGTCACTGCCGATCTGGTCGCCCGGATGGTCGCAGGGGAGCAGGTGTTGCTGGTCACCGACGCCGGCATGCCCTCGGTGTCCGACCCGGGATACCGCCTGGTGGTCGCCGCGATCGCGGCGCAGGTGCCGGTCAGCTGCCTGCCCGGGCCCAGCGCGGTGCTGGTCGCGCTCGCGCTGTCCGGCCTACCGGTCGACCGGTTCGCCTTCGACGGCTTCCTGCCCCGCAAGCCCGGCGAACGGGCTCGCGCCCTGGCCGAACTAACTACCGAGCGGCGCACCATGGTGTTCTTCGAGGCGCCGCACCGGACCGCGGCCACCCTCGCGGCGATGGCCGAGGCGTTCGGCGACGAGCGTCCCGCCGCGGTATGCCGGGAGCTCACCAAGACCTATGAGGAGGTGCGCCGCGGCACGATAAGCGAATTGGCCACCTGGGCCGGTGAGGGCGTCCTCGGGGAGGTCACCATCGTCGTCGCCGGCGCCAGCGCGGCCGACCGTCTCGTGGACCTGCCCACGGCGCTCGCTCGGGTCGATGCGCTCGTCGCGGACGGTATCCGCCGCAAGGATGCCTGCCGGCAAATCGCCGGGCAGACCGGCCGGTCGGCCAAGGAGCTCTATGACGCGGCCGTGGGCGCCGGGCCGCGACGCGACGTATAGACGGCATAGGTGAACCGGCGGCCCTCGCGCTGCACCTCAAGGAGGTGTTCCTCGACGGCGCTCCCCACCTGCGGCTGGGCCGTCGCCAGCTCGGTGAGCGCCGCGAAAAGCGCGGGCTCGGGCTGCGCCGCCCAGATCGCGAGCACACCGCCGAGGGTCAGCCGCCCCAGGGCAACGGTCAGCAGATCCGGTCCATAGAGCGAGGCATTGCCCGGGTGGACGAGGAACGATGGGCCGTTGTCCACATCGAGCAGAACCACGTCATAGCGGGCAGTCGGCGCGGTCAACACGGCGGCGATATCGGCGGGCACCAGGGTTACCCGCGGATCGGCGACGACCTGGGCCAGCGAGGGCACCAGTCCGGCGTGCGCCCAGGTCACCAGGTCAGCCTCGATCTCGGCGACCTCGACCTCGCCCACCCGCGCATCGGCGAGCACGGCCAGGGCGGTATGCCCGAGCCCCAGCCCGCCGACGAGCACCCTGGCCGGGCGCTCACAGCGCGAGAGCGCGAGCTCGGCCAGCCGGACCTCGGTGCTGGTGTCGACGGAGTCCATCGCGAAGACTCCGGAGGCGATGAGCTCCCATACCGGCTCGTCCGCCTCGGATGCGGACCCGCGGCGGCGCAGCGCCAAATCGCCCCGAGGGGTCTGCGCCCGCGCCACCGTGACCGGTGGCCGCGACGTGCTCGCCTCAGGCCCAACAGCACCGGTCACGGGGACCGAGCCTAATCGGGCGGCTCAGGCGGGGGCGTGCGACAAGGTCGCGAGGTCGCGGCGGATATAGCGCAGGTGGGCCCACTCCTCCTCGAGGATCGTGCGCAGGCAATCACCCACGGTGGGTCGCCAGTCACCCTCGGGGTCCCAGGGGTCGGTTCGAGATTCCTCGAGCTGCTCCTGCGTCACGCTCGACAGGAAGTCGCTCACCAGCTGCTGGCGTTCGGCCCGCACGGCGAGCACTTCCTCGAAATCCCGCGGCTCCCGCATCCGCTCCGGGACGATTCCTGCATCGGCGGCGCCGCTGAAGAACTTGCCGATCTCGTGGAAGGGATCGTCCTGACCCTGGATGGCGCCGAGCAGCCAGGTATCGGTGGCCAGCACCAAATGGCGCAGCGTCTGCGACAAGGACCACTCCCCATCG
The DNA here is from genome assembly GCA_936931335.1 of uncultured Nostocoides sp. Taxonomy (GTDB): domain Bacteria; phylum Actinomycetota; class Actinomycetes; order Actinomycetales; family Dermatophilaceae; genus Nostocoides_A. The sequence goes on from CAKZIH010000102.1 coordinate 7,879, forward strand.
ACCCGGGACTCGCGCAACTCGGCCGGCGTCCCCGCCACGGTCGTGCGCCACGCAGCCTGCACCGCCGCCCAGCCGTCCCGCAATCCCTCCGGGGTGGTCGCCTCTTGCAATTCGCGCCCGGGGAACTGCCGGTTCAACTCCGCCTTCACCAGGGGGACGACGTCCACGCCATTGACATAGAGACTGCCGAAGAAGAGGTCATGGCTATCCAGGGACAGCCCGTCCAGATTGCTCTCGCTCACCGTCACCCCGCTCAGGTCACAGAACCGGAAGGTCGCGCCCGCGAAGGTGGAACGGATGAACTCGCCGCCGGCGAACTCGTCGGTGTGGGCATATCTCGTCATGGCGCCAGTATGGCGACGCCAGGCCCCCGCGGCCAGGGCTCGAGAGAGCGGCCCGCGCCGTCGTGGTGGTAAGTCGATCGCGTCTCGTCACGGGGAATCTCACACCCCATACGGCCGGGTCGGCGCACACGCGCGGCGACGGCACGATAGTTTGCCCAGGTGGCAACCACGACTCTCTCCGCGAGCAAGCCGGCGGTGCGCTCCTCGATCGGGCTGAAACTGCTGATGGCCATCACTGGCCTGGTCTTTATCGGCTACATCCTGCTGCACGCCTACGGCAACCTGATGGCGCTGGGTGGCCCCGACGCCTTCAACGACTACGCCCATCACCTGCGGACTTTCGGTCAGCCGATGCTCCCGTATGGCGGTCTGCTCTGGGTCGTGCGCATCGTGCTGATCCTCAGCCTGGTCGGGCATGCCTATGCCGCGTTCACCCTCTGGGCCCGGGCTCAGGGCGCGCGCAAGAACCGGTATGTGGTGAAGAAGTCGGTCTCCTCCAGCCTCGCCTCGCGCACCATGCGCTGGGGTGGGCTCGCGCTGCTGCTCTTCGTGGTCTTCCACCTGTTGCACCTGACGACGCACACCGTGCACCCGCAGGGTGAGGTGGACACCCCGTACGCCAATGTCGTCGGCTCCTTCCAGATCTGGTGGGTGACCCTCATCTATGTGCTTGGGGTGACTGCCCTGGCGATGCACCTCATGCACGGGGTATGGAGTGCCGCCCAGACCATGGGTCTGACCAACACTCTCGACGCCCGCACCAACGCCAAGCGCGCCGGTTATGCGCTCGGTGCCCTGGTCTGGGTCGCCTTCCTCATCCCGCCGCTGGCCATCCTCTTCGGAATCGTGGACTGAATCGATGACTGACACCGTGAGCGAACTGGACACCCCGCAGGGTGTGGACCGCGACTACTACCGGATCGGCGCGCCCGTCGCCGACGCCAAGGCGCCCGAGGGCCCGATCGAGCAGAAGTGGACCAAGCGCCGCTTCGACGCCTCCCTGGTCAACCCGGCCAACCGGCGCAAGCTGTCGGTGATCGTGGTGGGCACCGGACTGGCCGGTGGTGCCGCCGCCGCCACACTCGGCGAGGCCGGCTACCGCGTGAAGTCCTTCTGCTACCAGGACTCCCCGCGCCGCGCGCATTCGATCGCCGCGCAGGGTGGCATCAACGCCGCCAAGAACTACAAGGAGGACGGCGACTCGACCTTCCGCCTCTTCTACGACACGGTCAAGGGCGGCGACTACCGCGCCCGGGAGACGAACGTCTACCGGTTGGCCGAGGTCAGCGCGAACATCATCGACCAGTGCGTCGCCCAGGGCGTGCCCTTCGCCCGGGAGTATGGCGGGCTGCTCGACAACCGCTCCTTCGGTGGGGTGCAGGTCTCCCGGACCTTCTATGCCCGGGGCCAGACCGGTCAGCAGCTGCTCATCGGCGCCTATCAGGCGCTGGAGCGCCAGGTGGCCGCCGGCACCGTGGAGATGTATGCCCGCCACGAGATGCTCGAGCTGATCGTCGAGGACGGTCGGGCTCGCGGGATCATCGCCCGCAACCTGGTCACCGGGGAGATCGAGACCCACCTCGCCGATGCCGTGGTGCTCGCCTCCGGCGGCTACGGCAATGTCTTCTTCCTGTCCACCAACGCCATGGGCTCCAATGTCACGGCGAGCTGGCGGGCACACCGCAAGGGTGCCTATTTCGGCAACCCCTGCTACACCCAGATCCACCCCACCTGCATCCCGGTCTCCGGCGAGCACCAGTCCAAGCTGACCCTGATGTCGGAGTCGCTGCGCAATGACGGGCGCATCTGGGTGCCCAAGCGCCGGGAGGACTGCGACAAGGATCCCCGCGAGATCCCCGAGGAGGACCGCGACTACTACCTGGAGCGGATCTACCCGGCATTCGGCAACCTGGTGCCCCGCGATATCGCCTCC
>CAKZIH010000103.1 GCA_936931335.1 uncultured Nostocoides sp.
GTCAACACCAGCAAAGACCCCGCGTCGGCTACTTACACCACGCCCGGGGACTCACCCTGTCCGCGCCCCGGAAGAACGCGACGACACGTTCATGGTGATGTCGACGCGTACTCAGGCGGTCTGCGCGAAGGTCGGCTGGCGTTACGAGCTGTTCGGTGGTCTGGACCCGGTGGCGTCGTTGAACCTCCGCTGGATCGCGTCGGCGCGCCGAGCCCCGGAGTGGGTGATGCCTGCCAAGGCGATCCTGCAGGGTGTCCTGACCGACGGTGACGGCACTGTCGGTGATGTCATCGCGGCCGATGACGATCGAGGGTTCCTCACGTCAGCCATGTGGCACCTGGTCTGGTCCGGCGAGATCGAGATGGACCTCAACGCCCCTTGGGATCAGCGCTCGCGCCTCGCGTGGGCAACCGATGCGGCGCGGACATGAACGCCCGAGTGACGCTCTACGAGGGCGCCACCATCCTCTTCCCGGAGGGACCCCGAGTGGTGGTCGCAGTCGGCCCGTTCGGGTACACGGTCCGCGACGTCACCGGCGGAGTCGACGAGGTGTCGTGGACCGACGTCCAACCGGCACGCGCCATCGTCCACGGGCGGGTGGACGCGGTGGCCGAGTCATTGATGGCCGTCTTGTCCGGGCTCAGCGATGACGCTGTCCAAGAGTCGCTGGACAAGCTGGAGGTCGTTCTGACCATTCGCACGGGCTTCGCCCGTGGGCACCCCGCTCTCGCACGACCAGGGGAGCCGTACTCGCTGTTCAACCCGGCCCGAAAGGTCTCGGACAGCAAGAAATGCGAGGCGATGGCCAAGATCCTTGCCCGGGAGGCTCTGCTCGATCGGCGTCGTCAACGCAACATGGAGGCGGGCAAAGCCACACCTCAAGCGAGGGTTGGCGCGGTCTCACAGCGTCAGCTGATGAACTGGCTGGCCGACTTCGACCGACCGATCAACGGTGGGCTCCTGGCCTTGGTGGACAAGCGTCGCGTTCGCCGGCATTCCGCCTTCGGAGGTCTCGATCCTGAGGTGCGACGCATCGCCGACGACATCGCCGCCCGCATCGATGGAACCCAAGCGGTTCGCTCGATCGACGAACTTCTCCGACGCACGCTGTTGGCGCTCAAAGCCGAGGGTTTGGACTCACTCGACCCTCCGGAGTCGACCCTGCGGACCTACCTGACGCAGGCTGCTCAAGCCGCCGGGCGCACAACTCGCTCCCATACGACGAAGAAGTTGCGAGGTGTCCTGGCCCTGACGGCCTACCCCGCCCTTCGACCGGGCCAAGTCGTCGCGATCGATGTGACCCGCAGCGACACGTTCTGCGTCGACCCGTGGACTGGCAAACCCATCTCGGTCGAGATCATCACCGCACTGGACGTGTGTACGCGTGTCGTCCTGGCTCTACGGGTCGTGCCCCGCAGCGCGAACGCGATCGAGGCCGGCTTGATCCTCTATGACGTGCTGCGCCCGTTCAGCCAGGTCGTCGAACCCGGCCAGGTCCACGACTGGCGTTGGGCCGGTGTGCCAGAGACCATCGGCTCGATCGAGGACGCCGTCGCCGAGGCCGAGCGCCTCTCCGCCCGGCCCCTCCTGGGCGAGCATCCGATCCCCGGCCTGCTCCCGGATGCGATCCGCGCCGACAAGGGCAGCATCTTCACGGGCCGCTACTTCCGCGAGGTGTGCACCCTCCTGGGAATCCACCTGCTGCTCTCCCGGGGGAAGAAGCCCACCGACAACGCGTTTGTGGAGCGCTGGCACGAGACCCTGCAGCGCTGCTTGCTGCAGTTGTCCGGCCACAAGGGCCGCAACGTGTCCCAACGGGGCAGCGACGCCGGCAAGATCGTCGTCGACAAGAAGGGCCGCGCCGTCTTCAAGGGCGACGGGCCCGGCCTCACTCCGCGCGAGCTTGAGTTACGGCTGCGGGAGTTCATCTGCACCGACTACCACCGCACCCGCCACGGCGGTCTCACGGTCGTCGACCGCACCATGGAAGACCGCTCACCGGCGGTGGGGATGACTCCGCTGGAGGTCTTCGACGCGCTCCTGGCCGCTGTGGGCCGGCTGCACGTCCTCCAGCGCCCGGACCTGCTCTATGACCTGCTGCCACAGCTGTGGCTGACGATCCGCCACGACGGCGTCGAGTACAAAGACCTGACGTTCGACTGCGCGGAACTGGACGACTTCCGCTCTGTCCCCAAGGGGTTCTTCCGCGACCAGGACCGTGCCGCGCCCTTCTTCATGGATCCGCGGGACCTCTCGCGGTTGTGGTTCCGTCGACCTGACACCGGCGCCGTGGTCGAGGTCCCTTGGCGGCGAGCATTCCAGCTGCAGGCGCCGATGACCGACCTGGTCCTCAAGGCTGCCACCCAGGCCGTGAAACGTCGAGGCGGCACGAACACCACCATCAACAAGGACAGCGTTCAGCGGGAAATCCTTGAGGCCGTCAACGACATCGCCTCAATCGACCGCCTCCGGGCCAACCCGGACATGGTCGACTGGAAACCCAACAAGGTCGCGGCGTCCCACCTGCGCGAATCACGATCCCAGTTCGACCACGCCGAAGCCGCCGAAGCTGGCGCCCGCGGCACCCGACGGACCAGCCGCGGTGCCTCTTCAAAGGGAACCCGCGCCGGTGCGAGCAGGTCGAGCAGTCCGCCAGCATTTGACCCGACACAGACGGCGTGGCCGACGCTGGAGTCGCAGGAGGGGGAGCCGTGAAGGCGTCACGCCTGCACGCGCAGGCCTACGCACCTCCTTTGACACCGCCGCCGACGTTGACTCGGGCTGAGGCCGGGGCAATGTCGGAGGCCAAGCGTCGTGAGTATGCCCGTGAGGTACGCCGCTACCTCAACGGCCACTACTTCGACTCCGAGCGGGATCGTCGGATCCGGCAGGTCCTGAACGACCTGATCGAAGACAACGCCCAGATGCTGACCGGGACCCGGGAGGTCGCACTCCTGACCGGCTTCAACGTCCTGGGCAAGTCCACGGTCCTGTACCAGCTGTCGTATGCCGTGCACCGCCACCACGTCGGGCCGGACGGTGACCCCGAACGTATGGCGCGGCGAACCACGACCCGCCGGTTCGGGGGCCGTGACCAGGAAATCCACCCCACCCACGCGCCGGTGCTGTTCTTGTCCCTGGAAGCCGCGACCACCGTCACCCGGTTCAACGAGCTCGTCGTCGAGGCCTTCGACATGGACAAGAGCACCGCGAAGAAGGCCTTCACTCTCGACCTGGTGCTCGAGCATGGGGTACGGCTGCTGGTCATCGACGACCTCCACCAGCTGATCCTGACCGAACGCCTCGGCCGGTACGCCCTGGACCACCTCAAAGCGATCGTGACCGCCCTGGGTGAGTACGGCATCACTGTCATCTTCTCCGGCGCGAATCTGCACGCCCACGACGTGATGAGCGACCCCCAGATCACCGGCCGCGCCTACGCGATCACCGTCGCCCCCTACGGCTCCGACACCCGCGACCAGGTCCTGGCGTGGCAACGCTTCCTCAAAGAGTCCGGCGACGTTATCGCCCCGTTCCTTCCCGCCGCAGAACCGGGCATGCTGCACAACGACCTGCCCGGGTTGATCCTGGAACGCACCCACGGACGGATGCAGGCCATCGTCAACCTCCTGCGCCAGGCCACCGTGGCGGCGATCGTGGACGGCACCTGGGCGGTCACCGAGAAACATGTGCTGGCCGTTCCCGCGTCCAAACTGACCATCGACGAACTCGCCAAGAAGGCCGACAAAGCAGCCGCGAAGCCAACCCAGCTCCATCCCACGGTCAGCGTCACCCAGCACGGGCAGGTCACCGGATGAGCGACGCCAGCCAGCTCCCCGTCGCTGTCGACATCCAGCCTGGTGAAGACATCGCCGCCTACCTGCAACGGGTCGCCGACGCCAACTACCTCGACTTTCCCGTCCTGACCGGCCACCGACGCACCGCCCGAGTCTGGGAAGACCCAGACCACCCATTGCTAGCCCGGCTCTCGTCGATCACCGGGGTCGCCGAGGAACGCCTACGGGCTGCCACGCTGAGGGGCACCTATCCGGGGATGGCGCTCGGACGCGCCCGGACCGGGCGCCGGTATGCCGGCCAACCCGCCACATGCCCCCGCGGCTGCTTTGACACGGTCGCCGCAAGGCTCAACCTGATCGTCCTCTGCCCCAACTGCGAGGACCTCCTAGTCGATCGGCTCGATCCGGGCCCACTACCGGCTCCGGTGAGTTTGCGGGAGGTTCATCACGACGTGATGACGACACTCGGTGCGACGACGTCCAGCCGGTCTGCTCGAGATCGGCTCCGGCGCCTGGAGTCGCTCATGGCCAAGGTCGAACTCGCCCTCTGGCGGAACTGGCCCCCGCTGTTCGACGGGGAGACCCAACAATGGAGAACTCGTGCGGTGCGCTGGGTGGACCGCAACGTCATCACCGGCCGGTACACGATCGCCCGCCCTCCGTCGATCACCGCCACCCTGCTCACCCTGACCTGGGATGCGGCGGCTGATCGAGCCACCGCCGAAGCGATGCTCGATGACATCGCGATCATGGCCGACCCCTGGGATCCCGACCCCCAGGAGATGCCGGACTGGCGCAACCCACTCGACGCTCGCGACGGCCTACTCGATCTCCTGGAGAACCTCGACATTCAGGCACGCCACGTCCCGACCATCCTGCGCCTGCACGATGACCCGATCATCCTTCCTGAACACCACCGCACCCACCGAACCGCCGAAGCCCTCGCCCTGACCGCCCTAGCCAGCCAAGCCCACGGCACCCCCATGACGATCGCCGGAGCCACCTCCCTCCACGCAGCCGACTCATCCCCCCGCGCCCAACGCGTCGCAGCACGCCTGCTCGATGACACAGATGCGCTCTGCCGACTCGCCGTGCATGCTGAGCGACTGCACTCCGCAGGCCTGCTTGACCGCGCTCAAGCCCGTGCAGAACTGCGCGGCATCCAACGTCTCCCGTCCAGCGCCCTCCGAGATATCCCGCGAGCCGGCGGCGCACACCTCGATCGAGAGGCCGCGGCTGCCTGGGTGTGGCTCGACGCCACCGCAGGCCGGCCCGCCGGCGGGCCCCACCCAAACCGGTCAAACGCCAGCATCGTGACCTTCGACAGCGCCCTCGACCCCGAAACGAAACTCCACCTACGCACCTGGTGGCGAAACCGGCTCACCAGCAGCAGCGACCTAGTCACGGCCGAGGAATCCGCCTCGCCAGCCCGCAACACCGAGGTGACTCGAGATGCTGGCTGACAACGCCGAATCCGACCTGCCGACCCTCGTCAACCTCGCTCCCGGCGAGGCCCTCGATGCCTATCTCGAACGCGTTGCTGACGCCAACTACCTCACCACGGCCCGACTGATCGAGATGGTGCGGGCCGGGCACGGCTCCACCACCGCCTACCTCATGCTCGCCCCCACACCGGCCACCCTGAAGCGGATCGCTCACCTCACCGGAGCCGCCGCCGCCGCCCTGCAGAACGCGACCTTGGCGGCCTACGACGGAACGAGCCTCGACCTGCACGGGCTCGACCCGGCCCACCAGTCCAGCTTCCGCACCATCGCCGCCCGAGGCTGGATCCCCGGCCACGGCACCCAGATCTGTCCGCAATGCCTCGCCGACGAAGGCATCTGGCGCATCACCTGGCGCCTGCCCACCACGACCGTATGCCGCACCCACGGCACCTACCTGCTCGCCACGTGCCCCGGCTGCCAGCGCCCCTTCCGCGACCAGCGACACTCACCCTTGCGCATCGTTGGTTCCCAGACGTTGTGCGGCAACCCTCTCGGCCAAGGCCCACGCAAGCAATGCCGCGTCGACCTCACCACGCTCGCCGCCGAGCCGGCCGACGATGCCTGCCTCCAACGCCAAGCCCGGCAAGACACCGCCGACGCCGCCGGGGCAGTCGCCACCTTCGCTGGCCAACTCGCCGCGCCCGAGTTCACCACCACCCTCCGATCCCTGACCGCACTCCTTCTGCACCTCGCCGCAGCGTCCCGAACGCCCGTCAACCTCCCCTCCTGGGCACGCGACGTCGCCGATGCCGGCACACCTCGGGTTCGGCGCTGGAGCATCCGCCCACCCCAAGACTCCGTCCTCCGCTCACGCCCGCTCACGGCAGCCGACCACATCCTCGCCTCGGAGGACCTCGACACCGCGGCAACCCGGTTCGGGTCCTGGCTCGAGCACCTCCACGACGTCCCCGAAGGCCGGCTTGGATGGCTGGCCGACCACACCCGCATGACACCGACCCTGACGCGGCTCGTGATGGCCGCCCACGCACCGCGCCGTCGCCTGTCCCATCTCCTCGACCAGCAACCACCGCTCACCGCCTCGACCCGACAGATCCCGCAAGTCCTTCCCCAGCACCTCGTCCGGGACCACCTCGGCGGGCTCTTCGACTCCCGCCCCGCGACTATCGGCCTGTTCGCATCCCTCTGCCTGGCCAAAACCCACCCGCACGTCCACTCGTGGGCCGACGCCGCGCGAGAACTCCGACTGCCACCCGAACTCGGCGAACGCACCGCCCGCGCCTGCTCAGCGTCGATGACCGCGTCGCCCGCCGACGTCGCAGCCGCCCTCGCCCGGGCTGCTCGCCGGCTCGAGATTGACTACCGGGCGATGGAGGACCGCGTCCAACACCTCGCACGAACCAAACGCTGGTTCCGTCGATGGTCTCGTCACAACTGCCGAGGTACCCGCCCCGGGAGCCGCGCTTACGCCCTGCGCTGGCTGTGGCTGGAGGTCGCGCACGGTCACCCCGCGACGGTCGCGGTCGCGGCCAACCCTCGGTCCTATCGGAAGTTCGCCCGGCTCCTCACCGAGGAGCAGGCCACAACCTTGGCCGGCGCGATCGCGACATCGCCGCACACTACACAGGAGTCCAGATGAGCCCACGAGCCACGATCCCGCTCAACAGCGACATCAGCGCGGCCCTCGCCATGTTCTTCCACGGAGGTGCTGGCCCCAGCCACACTACAATCACGACCGTCTTGACGGGTTCCGGCTACGGGGACGACTACGTCTACACGCCCAGTATTCAGGGCAAGAACAAGGAGCAGAGAGTCCTCCAGGCCCTGCGGATCGCGCAGCGAGAGCCAGCACGTGCCCGACACCTCGTTGATGAGCTGCTATCTGCCCTCCGTGTAGCGGGCCTTATCGGCAGCGACGCTGCCGGGGAAGATGTTGACCGTCTCAACCGGGCCCTGCGCTCCGCCGGTTGGTACCTCACCGACGACGGACATCTTCAACCATTCGGCAATGTTGACCTGGACACCGGCGGTCGCCCCGCCCTGGACGAGCAGCTCGAGCGTCTGCGCCGCTCCACTGCCGATCCCGCCCTTCTCATTGGAACCGCCAAGGAGCTCCTCGAGTCCGTATCCAAGTTCGTCCTCGAAGAGCTCGGCATGCCGGTGGGCAACAAGATGTCCTACGACCAGTTATGGCACCTCGCTAGGGAGCGGCTCGGGGTGCTGCCCCAGCAGGTCGACCCCAACCTGCCGGGCGTCGATGCCATTCGCGCGATCCATCAGTCAACCTGGAACATCGCCGACCAGGTCAACAAGCTCCGGAACCTCCAGGGAACCGGCCACGGCCGGACCCTGCCCACTGGTGTGTCCGAGGATCTGGCAATGCTCGTCGTGCGTGAAGCCGCCACCGTCGCGGACTACATGCTCGCCAGACTCGATCGGGAGAAGGGCTGACGTGCCTAGCCAAGGTGCCCTGTTCGGCGGGCCAGATCGGGATGTTCCAAAGCCCTCCCGCCCGGACGAACTGGAGGTCCTCATCACCGTCAAAGCTGCGCCCAACCCTTCAGCGAAAGCGGGCGAGACGGTATGCGTGGCCGGACTGGGGCTGTCCCGCGGCCGCACAGAAGCGCGGTGGATCCGCCTGTACCCCATCAACTTCCGATTCCTTGAGCAGGACCAGAAGTTCAAGAAGTACGACATCATCCGAGTCAGGGCCGTGCCCGCCACCGGCGACTCCCGCGTCGAGTCATGGCAACCGGACATGTCCACCATGGTGGTTATCGACCACCTCGATCCCTGGAAGCGTCGTCGAGCACTTCTCGACCCAACGGCTTCGGACACCATGTGCGAACTGAACCGGCAGAACCAGCGGGCAGCGGTGGCGCCATCGCTAGGGCTCGTCCCTGTACGGGAACTGCTCGATCTGCGGATCACCGACCACGCCGGCTGGACACCAGAAGAACAGGCCAAGATCGACGCCTACGTCAACCAGATGGACTTGTTCGACGACTCAGACAAGAGCCCACTGCAGGCCCCGCGACTCGAGGGTCACTACCGATGGAAATGCTACGACCCTCAATGCAAGAGCCACGACCAGAGCATCATCGACTGGGAGTTCGTCGCGCTCCAACGCCGCCTCGGCGACAGCACCGAGGCCGCCGTACGTGCCGCGCTCAAGGAGAAGTTCGTCGACATTATGTTCAAGCCGCCCCGGACACCCGCCTTCTTTGTGGGCAACCAAGCCAAACGCCACCACGTGTTCCACGTGCTCGGTGTGTACTACCCCAACTGAGCGAGCTCCTCGAGCACGACTGAGCGATGGCACCGCTCCTCGTCCCTCTCGAAGCAGAGCAGAGCGACATGATGCTCCTGCCTCCAAGAGGCGAGCTCACCAAGCGCGCGTCGCGCCTCGGGGGTCCGAAGGCCAGCCCGATAGCGTGCCCGCCCGACCTCCAACTCTGCGCCGGCAAACAGTGGCCGGTTCTCCTTGGCATTCCCCAAAGACCGCAGATGTTCGTATCGCACCCCTATGTCTCCGAGAGCCGCGCCCAGGCGCGCCTTGCTGAACCCCTGCTTCCGGCTCAACGGTGTGAGGCGGACGTCGGCGACCAGATCAATGCCGGCCGCTTGGATCGCGTCGACGAACGTTGCGATCTCGCAGCCTTCATACCCAACGGACGACACCCGATTCGGCCGAGCCGGCAGCAGCGCGTCCACGGTCGTCTCCAGGGCGTCCGCGATGGCGGCGATCCGAAACACTCCAGGCTGTTCGACGTGCCCCTGCTCGAGCTTTCGCAGTGTCTCTAGTCCCACCCCCGAGGCCGCTGCGAGTTGCCTCTGTGTGATGCCGAACTCCCGACGGGCTTGGGCGATCGCGGACCCAAGCACCTGACTCCGGGACGGATGAATGGAAGACTGGGGGATCACGAGAGTAGTAAAGCATTACGACCTCGACAGAGTCCGCCTCGGGGCTGAGAGGAGCGCTCGTGCCTCACCCCGCGTCGGCCGCGGCATCCACGACCTCGACGCCGCCCGGCTCACTGACGCTGTCACCGGCCTCGTCGACGCCGGGCTGGTGGACTACAAGGAGCGCTGCGACACCCTGCGACCCATCACCCACCCCCCGCGGCTGCCCCCTGGCCAAGGACCGGCTCCCCGCCATCGACGATCACCCCAAGGCGCGAGTTGGCGTGGATGTCGACACGGCTGACTCACGGGCCCGCGTTCACTGGCCCACGCCCCTTCATCGCCGACCGACACGTGCGCGCCTTCGACACCGCCATCGACCCCGAGACCCGCCTGGTCCTCGCCGAGACCGGGCAGCAGTTCCTCGCTGACGCCGACGTCATCACCATCCCCACCACCCAGGCCACCTGGGCCGCCATCACAAGGAGATACGGATGACACCGATCAACCATCCCGCCCTGGAAGACCTGCACCAGCGCACCACGGCGATGCTCACCACGATCGACGACACCCCGCTCGAGCGGGACCACCTCCACTACCCGCACCACTACGAAGAGCTCCGACTCCTGGTCGAGGACTGGCTCACCGCCACCACGGCCACACCCCGGCGTTCCCGGAGCAGACCTGGGTCATCACCCGCCACGGGGCCGTGGTGGGTGTCTGCACGACCGCCACCGCCGCTGCCCTGACCGCTGGGATCCCTGATCTCGCGTTCACGCCGATCAGTCTCGACTCGACCGCGATCGAGGACCTGCGCGCAAGCTGGTCCACCCCACCGTCTCCACCTTTTGCGGCACGGGAGCGGTGATGCGCGGGATCAGTCGCGAGGTTCTCGCCCGCGACGCCGCCTGGTCCCTGGCCGACGGCTCCTGCAAAGACCTCACGATC
>CAKZIH010000104.1 GCA_936931335.1 uncultured Nostocoides sp.
GATAGGGAGCCGCTGGGCGGTTCGGTTTTGGCGGCACTTTCGGTGCCGGCGCTCCCCCTGTCCAGAACGAAGGAAGAACCTCATGCACGCTCCACGGATCACCACCGCGGCGGCCCTGGCCGGGCTTGTCGCCGCGGGCGGCGCCAGCGCGGCCGATGCGGCCGCAGCCACCATCCATGTCGCGGTCAATGGCAGCGACTCGGCCGCCGGCAGCGCCGGTGCGCCGCTGAAGACCATCCAGGCCGCGATCGACCGGGCCAAGCCCGGCACCACCATCCGCGTCCACAAGGGGACCTACTCCGGGGAACTGACCATCCGCACCTCGGGCGCTCCGGGAGCCCCGATCACGGTGACCAACGCCGGGGATGGCCCGGTCACGGTCACCTCCCAGCAGCCCGTCGAGAGCTGCGGGAGCCGCAAGCCGTCCGCTCACCGGACGATCTCCATACCGGCCGGGGCCGACTACTGGACCTTCTCCGGACTCAACCTGGTGCATGGTGCCTTCATCGCGGGCAAGGGATCGGGGCGCACCTACTCCTGGCACGCGGGCTTGGCCAAGCGCGGGGTATGGGAGCCGCGGCGCAAGGTGCCCGGTATGGCGAAGAACGACCCCGCCGGGGCGCGCCAGGCCATCCCCTATCTGGAAAAGACGCTGGGGGCGGACCTGGACCCGGCCGACCACATCGAGTTCATCGACAACACGATGACCGGGCGGGGCGTCTATGCGACGCTCGCCGGCTACGGGGTCTTCCGCGGCAACACCGTCAAGGACGTGCTGTGCGGCACCGGACCGGGGCTGTGGGTGATGAACTTCAGCCACTTCTGGGAGGTGAGCGGCAACGACATCTCCGACATCGCCCCATCCACCGCGGCGCACTTCATGCAGGAGGGCATCCGATTCGGGACCGCGGCCAGCTACAACACGATCACCAACAATCGGGTGCACGACCTACGCGGTGACGGTCGCGCTTTCAACACCGATGTGGACGCCAGCTGGAACCTCTTCGCCAACAACACCGCCACCAATGTCGCCTTCGGCTACAACGACCAGATGAGCGGCTGGGGCAATGTCTGGAAGAACAACTCGGTGAGTGGCTACCGGACCTATGGCTTCGGTTTCCGGATGAAGGACAGCGTGCTGACGCGGCCGTCCAAGAACAGCAGCACCAATATGGCCGTGGTCACCGGCAACCGCACCGCCCGCCCAATCGGCGGCGACGCCCGGGCCCTCGGGGTCGGCGCGGCGATGAACAGCCGGTTTGCCGATAACGTCTTCCCGAGCATCTTCATCAGCGACAACGCGCTGCGCTACTGGGGCGCCGAGGGCAACACCTGGAACGGCTCGCCCCGCCCCCCAGCCAGCAACTGACGCCTGACTGGAACTTTCCCGCCCAGTGCCACTTCCTTCACCTTTGGGAGAGAAATGTTCTCTCCCAAAGTGGACAAAGTGGCACTGGGCGGGAAAGTACACAGCCGCCGGTATGCCGGTCAGCAGCCGGCGGTGGAGACCGGGGGAGTGGTGCTGGGCAGGGCCGAGGAGCCGTTCCAGGTGTTGTTCTTTGCGGTCCAGTAGGTCTGCAGGTTCTTGCTCAACCAGAGCAACGGGAAGTCGTTGCTGACGAAGGTGCCATTCTGCATACCGCCCACGCCGAGGGCCCGGGCGTTGCCGACCGGGTTGCGGGTGACATTGCAGCGGACCACGGACTTGTTGGAGCTGCTCGCATACGAGGGCTGGGTGAGCTTGGCGTCCATCAAGCGGAACCCGAACCCATAGGTCCGGTAGCCGTCAACGAGGTTGTACTCCCAACGGTTGCCCCAGCCGGACATCTGGTCGTTGTAACCGATGGCGACATTGCGCACCGTGTTGTGGTGGATGTAGTTCCAGCTGCCGTCGACGTCGGTGTTGATACCGCGCCCATCGCCGGGCAGATCGTGGACCAGGTTGCCGGTGACCTCGTTGAAGTCGGCGGCCGAGCCGAGCCGGATGCCTTCCTGCATGAAATGCGCGGCGGTGGAGATGGCGATATCGGAGACGTCATTGCCGGTGATATCCCAGTTGTTGGAGAAGGTCATCAGCCAGATGCCGGGGCCGATGCCGCACGGGATCTGCGAGATGGTGTTGTCGGCGATCACGCCGTCACTGGTCAGCGTGCCGTAGATGCCGCGCCCGGTCAGGGTGTTGTTGATGATCTTGATGCCCTGAGCGGCGTCCATGTCGGCGGCACCCGTGACATTGCGCAGGTGGTTGATGACCACGTCGGTGGGGGCGGGCACCCCGGTCCCGTGGCCGGGGACGGCGCGGCGGGTGGCGTAGTTGTTGGCTTTGACGAGATTCGTCAGCCAGGTGTATGCCGAGTTGGACTTCTTGCCGCTGATCCAGATCCCGTTGTGAATGCGCAGATTGTCGATCTGCCAGTGGTCACTGCCATTGGCCACCGTGATGGTCCGGTCCGGCGCCGGCTGGCTGTTAGAGCAAGTCTGCGGGCGCGAGGCGTAGGTCAGCTGCACGTCCGCGCCGTCGGCGCTGGTCAGACGAATGGGGGCGTCGGCGGTGCCGGAACGGTTGATCTTGATATTGCCGGTATAGGTGCCGGCCATGATGCGAATGGTGGTGCCGGGAGTGGCCTTGTTGACGGCGGCCTGCACGGTCCGCAGCGGCGCGGCGGCGGTGCCCGGTGCGGTGTCCGAGCCGGTGGTGGCGACATACAACTCGAGGCCGTCGGCGGCCTGGGCCGCGGACGTGGGCAGGGCGAGAAGGGCCGTTGTCACGACAAGCATGGACACGCCCGCGAGAGCGCGGATGGCGGGGGACATGGCAATCTCCGGTGGGTGTGGCGGCGGGGGGATGAGCGTCGGACGATGGGGGGCTGTCGACGAATTGGCCATGGCCACGAGTGCCGCGATGGGTCGTATCCAGGACTGGCCAACCGCGGCAACCATAGGGTGGGGGGCCCAAGCCCGCAATAGATTCCGAAAATCTCTACCGCCCCCACGCGGGCGACCGAGCCGTCGCCGGAATGTCGTGCGTACGGACGCATGGCATACCGCGGCTAACCGAGCCGCAAAGGTGAGCGAACTCACAGGGTCCCACGCTGTTCCAGATCTCCGCGAGACGCCAAGCCCGGCCGGAGAATCTCTCCGGCCGGGCCTGGTGGACGACTGTCGGTCAGGGACCGGCGGTCAGGTCCAGTCGCTCAACTGCTGACGCGACTCAGCGGGTGCCGAGCTTGAACACCGAAACGCGCTCGTTGCCCTCCTCGGCGACATACAGCTTGCCGCCCTGGATGGTCAGCTGCGCCGGCTGGTCGAGCTTGCCGTTGGCGCTGCCGCGGCCACCGAACTTGGTGACGAAGGCACCGGACTTGGTCCAGACCTTGATGGAGTGGACCGGAACGTCCGCGACATAGACGCGCTCATTGTCAGCCGCGATGCCGAAGGGGGTCTTCAGCTGGCTGTCGCCGGTACCACGGGGGATATTGAGCTTGCCGAGCAGGGCACCATTGGCGCTCCAGTGGGTGACCTGCGCCTTGGCGCTGTCGGCAACCCAGATGCTCTGGTCCTTGGGGTCGACCGCGATGCCCTTGGGGTAGGAGAACTGGGTCCCGCTGCCGAAGGTGCGGATGAAGCCCCCGCTGGAGTTGAGCACCTGGATGCGCTTGTTGTTGGAGTCGGCGACATAGATCGTCCCGTTCGCCGAGACCGCGACGCCCTGCGGGTTGCGGAACTTGCCGTTGGTGGCGCCCGACTCGCCGGAGGCCCACTTGTAGGTGCCGTCCTTGGTGTAGGAGACGATGCGCCCGTTGTCGGTGTCGGTGATGATCCAGTCGTTGTTGACCGGGTTGCTGGCCAGGGTGCGGGCGTAGTTGAACTCGTACGGCCCGCGACCGCGGCGGCCCCACTCCTTGATGACCGCGCCGGCCGGGGTGAAGGTCTGGATCCGCCAGTTGTAGGTGTCGGAGACCGCGACCGTACCGTCCTTGGCCACTCCCACACCGCGGGGGGCGTTGAAGCCGCCCAGCGGGGGTTCCTTGGCCGGGCTGGGGTAGGCCGCCTGGAAAGCGCCGTTGGCGCTGAACTTCTGCATGCGGAAGTTCGGCATATCGCCGACCCAGAGGTTGCCGGCGTTGTCCACGGTCGCCTCCCGGCCACCGTCGGCGAACTGACCCGGGCCGAAGCCCTCCGAACCCCACTTCGAGATGAACTTGCCCTGCAGGTCGAACTTGGAGATCTTGTTGCCCTCGCCGTCGACGACGTAGAGCCAGCCCTTGGCCTTGTTGATGGCGATGCCGCGCATGTCACCAGCGAACTGGCCCGGGCCGGAGCCCCTCGAGCCGAACTTGCGCAGGAAGTTGCCGTTCTTGTCGAAGACCGAGATCCGGTGGTTGCCGGAGTCCACGACATAGAGGTTGTCCTGGGCGTCCAGCGCCATACCGTGCGGGCTGCGCAGTTGGCCGTTGGACGAACCCTGGCCACCGATGGTCTTGATCTCCGCACCATTGGAGTTGGAGATCACAACATTGTTGTCCCAGGTGTCGGCCACATAGACGGTGCCCGTGGAGCCCACCACGACGCGGCTGGGGTAGAGGAACTTGCCGACGCCGGTGCCGTGGCCACCCCAGGTGCGCAGGAACTTGCCGGCGGCGGAGTACACATCGATCGTGTAGCGGTCGGTGTCGGCCATGTAGATGTCGCCATTGCGCGGGTCCACACCGAGGCCGTATGGCGTGTAGTACTGGGTGGCGCCATTGCCGCTGTTGTTGATCAGGGTCCCGAGCAGCTGCCCGCTGGGGCTGTAGCGCTGGACGCGGTAGTTCCAGTAGTCGCCGACAAGGATGCTGCCGTCCTTGGCGGTGGCCATTCCCCAGGCATAGAGCTCGGCGTGGCCATGCTTGCCGATGGTCTTCTCAAAGACGGGCGAGACGCCCGCAGCAGCGGTGGAATCGGCAGCCGAGCCCGGCCCGGCGGTGGCGGCGAGCATGGCTGTCGCCGAGGTGGCCGCCACGGCCAGGCGCGCGAGCGCGCGGGTGGAAGTGCTCATACGTGGATCTCCCCCGGATGGGTGGTTGGGAACGAGGGTCGTCGCGAGGTCGGGACCTGGCGGCCGACCCCCGCATGGTATCGGCGACGAGGGACAATGGCGATCCCGTGTTTTGGATTGGCGGCGGCCGGTGGCGTCTAAACTCCCTCGCGGGCGCCCGATCATGGCGCCAACCCGGGGATCATTCGAGGGGAAACACCCATGTCACGCACGTCTTCCATGTCGCTCGCCATCGCCTTGAGCGCCGGGGTCGGGGCCATCGCCGGCGTGCCCGCCGCGGGCGCTGCCGCGCCGCTGCCGGCGCCCACCGTCCTGGGCGGGCCCGGCCACGCCATCGTCTATCCCTCCGGTGCGGAGGTGGCTCCCGATGGCACACTCATCGTTGCCGACACCGGCAACGACTCGGTGGCCAAGTTCACCGCCGCCGGCAAGCTGGTGTGGCGGGTCGCCGCCGGCGTGGGCGCGGGTGACGAGGCGGAGAATGCTCGCGATATCGCTGTGGACGACGCCGGTTTCATCTATGTCGCCGACGCCGCCGAGTTCCGGATCATCAAGCTGGACCCGGTCGACGGGCACACCATCAAGACCTTCAATGGCCCCTCCGGTGACCGCCTCGGCAGCCCCATCGGCATCACCGCCAAGAAGGGCAAGATCTACGTCTCCGACGGCGCCAAGCGCAAGGTCCGCATCTTCGACGCCGAGGGCACCCAGCTCTCCACGATCTCCGCGAGCGGCGCCTGCGATCTGTCCGCGGTCCGCGACGCCGATGCCGACCTCGCCGGCAACGTCTATGTGGCGAACTACAAGAACAACAACATCGTCAAGTTCTCCCCGACCGGGGTCTGCTTGAGCAGCTGGGGTAGCCAAGGCACCGCCAACGGCCAGTTCAAGAACCCGTATGGCGTGCGCCTGGCCAAGGACCCCAAGTGGGGCGAGGTCGTCTACGTCGCCGACTCCAACAACAACCGCGTGCAGGTCTTCACCAAGACCGGGGTCTGGAAGACTACCATCGGCAAGACCGGCGCCTACAACGAGCCGGGCACCTTCACCACCATGCGCCGGGTGGCCGTGGCCAAGGACGGCGACGTCTGGGGTGCGGACCTGTGGGGCTGGCGCCTGGTGCGCTTCAACCGGACCGCCACCGGCTACGCCTACGCGCAGACGATCGGCGGCCAGCGTCCGCCGGCGACCGCAACCGCCGTGTTCAACGAGCCGCGCGCGGTGGCCATCGGCACCGACGGCAACCTCAACATCATGGACACCGTCAACCAGCGGGTGGTCCGGATGACCCCGGCCGGCCAGGTGCTCGACACCTGCGGTCAGCGCGACTACCGCCCGACCTCGGTCAACTGGCCGCGGGGTGTGGCGATCGACCCGGTGACCGGTGACCGCTGGATCGCCGACACCAAGCAGTCGCGGCTGCAGATCTTCCCGGTCACGTGCGGGGCGCAGACCATCCGGCTGGGCAATGTCGGCACCGACGTCGGCCAGTTCGAGTGGCCCTTCGCCATTGCCATCCGGGCCAGCGACCGCCTCGCCTTCGTCGCGGACAGCTGGAACAACCGCGTCACCGTATGGGATGTGGCCACCCGCAAGCCGCTGGCTGCCTATGCCGGCACCTTCAAGTCCCCGCGGGCAATCTCCGTCGACCCGACCACGGGTCGCCTGCTGGTCGCCGATTCCGGCAATGGCCAGATCGTGGTGCTCGACTACACCAAGTCCGGCGGCTTCACCGAGGTGGAGACCATCAAGCCCACCGGGCTGAGCATGCCCGAGGGGGTTGCCCGGGACAACGCCGGCAACTACTGGGTGGGGGACACCAACAACAACCGCGTCATGGTACTGGCCGCTGACGGTTCGGTGGTGGAGACCATCACCAGCGCCGCCGGCCAGAACCTCAGCAAGCCGACCTCGATCACCGTGGACGGCACCAAGGTCTATGTCTCGGACACCAATAACGACCGGGTGCTGGCCTACCAGTCCTAAGAGCCCGCCGGCTCTCGGCCAGGAGAGCGGTGAGATAGCGCGAGCGCCGGCGCCCGGGTCAGTCCCGGGCACCGGCGCTCGCTCATTCGTGGCTCAACCGGTATGACGAGTCAGCCGGTCAACTCCGAGGCGTTAGCTCCGAGGCGTTCAGCTCTGGCGCAGGTTGAACACCGAGATGCGTTCGTTGCCCTCTTCGCAGACATACAGCTTGCCCTTGTAGAGAGAGATGCCGTCGGGCTCGATGATCTTGCCCGGCCCAGTGCCGCGTTGGCCGATGGCGGTGACCGCCACACCCTTCTTGGTGAACACCTTGATCTTGTGGGTGGGGGTGTCCGCCACATAGATGCGCTCGGCGTCCACGGCGATGCCGAAGGGCTTGCTCAACTGGTTGTTGGCGGTGCCGACCGGGATGTTGACATAGCCGAGGAAGGTGCCATCGGTTTTCCAGTGGCTGATCTTGCTCTTGGCCGAGTCGGCGACCCACAGGCTGCCGTCGACCGGGTCGACGGTGATCCCGCGCGGGTAGCCGAACTGGGCCACGCTGCCGAACATGCGCAACAGCTCGCCATCCTTGGAGAGCACCTGGATGCGGGCGTTGTTGGAGTCGGCGACATAGATCGTGCCGTCCTTGGTGATCGCCAAGTCCTGCGGGTTGCGGAACTCGCCGAGGCCACCGATGCCGCCGACCCCGGTGGACCAGCGGAAGACGCCGTCCTTGGTGTAGGCCTTGATCCGGCCATTGTCGGTGTCGGTGATCACGATGTCCTGGTTGAACGGGCTGTAGCGCAGCTGGCGCGCGTAGTTGAACTCGTAGTCACCACGACCACGCTCACCCCAGGCCTTGACGAAGACGCCGGCGTTGGTAAACGTCTGAATGCGCCAGTTGTAGGTGTCGGAGACCGCGACGGACCCGTCCACCGGGTTGACCGAGACGCCGCGCGGGGCGTTGAACCCGCCGGCCGGCGGCGGCTGCGGGGGATTGGGCGCCATATCGATGAAGTCGCCATTGGGCGTGAACCGCTGCACCCGGTAGTTCGGCATGTCCGCGACCCAAAGGGTGCCGTCGGGGCCGACCGCGGCCTCCCGGCCACCGTCGGCGAACTGCCCCGGCCCGTGGCCGTTGCTGCCCCAGCGGGTGATGAAGTTGCCCTGCAGGTCGAACTTGTGGACCTTGTTGCCCTCGCCGTCCACGACATACACCCAGCCGTTGACCTGGTCCACGGCCAGACCGCGCAGGTCGCCGCCGAACTGGCCGGGCGCGGTGCCTTGGCTGCCGAACTTGCGCAGGAAGTTGCCATTCTTGTCGAAGACGTCGATGCGCTTGTTGCCCTGATCGGCGACATAAAGGTTGTCGTCGGCGTCCAGCGCAAGCCCATGCGGGCTGCGCATCTGACCGGGCTTGCTGCCCGCGCCGCCGAACTGCTTGATCTCATTCCCGAAGCGGTCGGACATCACGATCGTGTGGTCCCAGGTGTCGGCCACGAAGACGGTGCCGACGCTGTTGACGACCACGCGCGAGGGGTAGAGGAATTTGCCCGGGCCGGTGCCCTTGGCGCCCCAGGAGCGCAGATAGGTCCCCGTCTCGGAGTAGACATCGATCTGGTAGCGGTCGGTGTCGGCGATGAAGATCTCGCCGGTCGCCGGATCCTGCCCGATGCCGTATGGCGTGTAGTACTGCGTGGGGCCATTGCCGCGGTTGTCGATGAAGACGCCCATGGCGGTGCCGTCGGCAGCGAACCGCATGACCCGGTAGTTCCAGTAATCGCCGACGAGGATCGTGCCGTCGCGCAGGGTGCACATGCCCCAGGCGTAGAGCCCGGCGTGGCCCTTGCCGCCAATGAAGCGCTCGAAGATCGGTGAGATGGTGCTCGCCGAGGCGGGCGAAACGCCATACGCCGAGGCGGCGGCGACCAAGGCGCCGGCGCCCAGGGCCCGGCGCGAGATCGCGGTGGTGTTCTTGCTGGTCAACTTCTGTCCTTCCCCGAAAACCCCCGCAACGTCAGGGGGGCAATATCGATGGTAGGGGGCGCAACTGACAGCCCCGAACCAATCCGACGGCGCCCCGCCACCAGGGGGCTAGGGGTTCGCCTCGTCCAGGGGTAGGCTACCCAGGCGCGAGGATTGCCGAAAAGTTCCTGGCTGTCGGGCCGGTGTGCCATGATCCTGGCGCCAATACTCAGTGTCCGAAGGGTGGCTTGGGGTCCATGACCAATACGCGCGCGCGCCGGCAAATTCTCGCCGTCGCCACCGCTGGAGTGGTAGTCGCGGGGGGTGTGATCGCCGCCACGGCACCCGCCGCAACCGCTGCGGCGCTGCCCACGCCAGATGTCTTGGGGGGACCTGGCCACGCCACGGTCTACGCCTCCGGCATGGAGGTAGGCCCCGACGGCGACCTCGTCGTCGCCGACACCGGCAACGACGCCGTCCGCAAGTTGGACGGCGTTACCGGCGTGGAGCGCTGGAACTACAAGGCCGGTCAGGATGGCGGCGATGAGGCGGAGAACGCCCGCGATGTGGCCATCGACAAGAGCGGTGACGTCTACGTCGGTGACGCGGCCACCAGCCGGGTCATCAAGCTTGACGGTGCCAGCGGCAAGTTCATCGCCACCTGGAGCGGGCCGGACGGGGACAAGATCGGCTCGCCGATCGGTCTGACCTTCAGCAACGACAAGGTGTATGTCGCCGACGCCGCCAAGCGCAAGATCCGCATCTTCGACACCAGTGGCAAGCAGTTGGCCTGGATCGGGGAGTCCGGTTCCTGCAGCCTGGCCGCGCTGCGTGATGTGGACGCCGACGACGCCGGCAATATCTATGTCGCGAACTACACCAACAACAACATCGTGAAGTTCTCGCCCTCCGGCTCCTGCCTGGGCGGCTGGGGTAGCCCGGGCACCGGCAACGGCCAGTTCAAGAACCCCTATGGCGTGCGCGTGGCCAATGACCCGGTATGGGGCGAGAGCGTCTACGTCGCCGACTCCAACAACAACCGGATCCAGATCTTCAGCACCACCGGCGCCTTCCGGGCCTCGGTGGGCACCACCGGCGCGCCCAGCCAGACCGGCACCTTCACCACGCTGCGCCGGGTCGCCGTGGC
>CAKZIH010000105.1 GCA_936931335.1 uncultured Nostocoides sp.
ATGGCCCTGGGCGGCACGGCAATCGGGCTGCTCGCCGCGGTCATCCTGCCCCGGATCGCCCCGGACTCGGTCTTCTCCCATTCCCCGCCGTTGCTGGCCGCGCTCGCGGTGATCCTGCCCTTCGCCGTACTGCTGGACACTCTGCTCGCGGTGAGCCGGGGCCAGCACGATATGACGGCCACCGTGCTCATCGAGCGCATCGGCCGCCCGGCCGCGCAGTTGGTGCTCAGCCTGGCGGCGTGGCTGTGGTGGCCGACGGTACTCGGCGTCGGACTGGCCTGGGCGCTGCCCTATATCCCCGCCCTGGCCGCGTCGACGCGCACCATCGCCGGGCTGCGAACGGGTCCCGCGGCGCCGGTCGCCCGCGGCGAGCGCCGGGAGTTTCGCTCCTTCCTGTGGTCGCGCTCGATGGTCTCGATCTCCCAGATCCTCTTCGCCCGGCTGGATGTGCTGCTGCTGGCGGTACTCACCTCTCCGCGCGAGGCGGCCATCTACACCGCGGCCACCCGCTTCGTGGTGGTAGCCCAACTCGTGCAGAGCTCGATCGGCACCGCGCTGGAGCCGGGGCTGGCCCGGACGGTGGCCGACGCGGACACCCGCGGGCTACGCAAGCTCTATACCACCGGTACCTCCTGGTCGGTGGCCCTGGCCTGGCCGATGCTGCTCCTCGCCGCGATCACCGCGCCGTGGTGGTTGCGGGTCTTCGGCAAGGAGTACACCGCGGGCGTCTCCACCGTCCTGGTGCTGACGGCCGCGATGATGCTCTCCACCGGCCTGGGCACCGTGGAATCGCTGCTCAATATGGCCGGCCGGGCCCGCAGCCTCGTCTTCTATAACCTCGGTGGCCTGGCCCTGATGATCGGCCTCGATGTGCTGCTCATCCCCCGGTATGGCGCCTTCGGTGCGGCCATCGGGTGGGCGGCCACCATCGCCTTCAAGAATGTGGTCCCCGCGGTGGAGACCTACCGGCAGTTGGGAGTGCATCCCTTCTCTACCTCGTGGCTCTCCTCCGCGCTGGTCGCCCTGGTCGGGGCGGCCGGGTTCCCCTTGCTCGGTGAATCGATCGGCCGTCTGCCCGGGCTGATCGCCGGCATCGCCATCGGCGCGGCGCTATGGCTGGTGGCCATCCGTTGGCTGCGCCGCGAGAATGCCCGCCCCCCGGGCCGGCACTCACGATCTATGGACGTCCATACACCGGCCTAGACTGGGGCGGTGAGCAAGCCGGACCCGGGCGACCCGATCGCCGAAGCGCGCCGGTTGTGGACCGAGCACGGTTGGGCCGAGGCCGCGGGCGGGATGGCGGCGGTCACCTCGCTGATGCGGGCTCAAGCCATCGTGCTACGCCGGGTCGAAAATGCCTTGCGGCCACTGGGCATCACCTTCGCCCGGTATGAGGTGCTGATGCTCCTGCTCTTTTCGCGCCGCGGCTCCCTGCCAATGTCGCTGATCGGTCAGCGGCTGCAGGTCCACCAGACCAGCGTCACCAATGCCGTGGACCGGCTCGAGGCGGCCGGACTGGTGCGCCGGGCACCACATCCCGCGGATCGCCGCGCCACCTTGGTGCACCTGACGCCGGCCGGGCGCGAACTGGCCGACAAGGCGACCGAGGTGCTCAACCGGGATGTCTTCGACGAGCCTGGGTTGGCCGCGTCCGATGTCGACGACGTGGTCGCCATCCTGGCTCGAATGCGCAGCGACGCCGGAGACTTCTGAGCCGGTCAGTGCCCCGCTCACTTTCGTGACGGCCCATGGGGTCGCCGCGCTGGCCGTCCGGCAGTGGTCGGTCGGGTCGAGTTCATCCGCTACTGCGGGGTGTCAGGCCGGCTGGTCGGTCTGCGCGATGACGCCGGCGGCCAGCAGGGCCGCGATGCGATCGGCGTCGATGCCCCGGGCGCGCAGCGTGGCGAGCGTATCCGCGCCTGCCGGCCGCGGTGGGGTGGGCGTCGGCGGCGTGCTCACCGAGAAGCGCGGGGCGACCCTGGGCTGCGCACGACCGGCCAGGTCTGCGAACGACCCGCGGGCGCGCAGGTGCGGATGCTCCGGCGCCTCCGCGAGGGAGAGCACCGGTGCGACGCAGGCGTCGCTGCCCTCGAAGATGGCGGCCCACTCGTCGCGGGTCCGGGTACGAAAGACCCGCTCGTATGCGGCGCGCTGCTCGGCATACCCCTGGGGGTCGTATTGCCCTCGGGCGAAGCGCACGCCGAGGATCTCGTTCAGCTGCGCCCAAAACTGCGGCTCGAGCGCGCCGACGGCGACCCACCGGCCGTCCGCGCATTCATAGGTGTCATAGCAGGGCAGGCCGCCGTCGAGCAGGTTGACCCCGCGCTGGTCACGCCATTCGCCGGCGGCGTGCATCTCATAGAACATGGTGGCCAGGTAGGCGGCCCCGTCGACCATCGCCGCGTCGACCACCTGGCCCTGCCCGGTGGTGTCGCGCACGCGCAGCGCGGCCAGCACGCCGATGACCAGCGGCATACTGCCGCCGGCGAAATCGGCGAGCAGATTGACCGGAGCCATGGGCTTGCCGGCGGGGCCGCACAGGTGCAGTGCCCCGGTGATCGCGGCATAGGTGATGTCATGGCCGGCCCGGGCGGCCCACGGCCCGTCTTGTCCCCAGCCGGTCATCCGTCCATAGACCAGGCCCGGGTGGGCGGCCAAGCACTCCCGCGGCCCGAGCCCGAGGCGCTCCATTACCCCCGGCCGGAAGCCTTCGAGCAGGATGTCGCTGTCCGCGATCAACTCTCGGACGACCGTGATGGCCTCGGGGTGCTTGAGATCGATGGTGATGCTCGGCCGTGAGCGAGTCATTGCCGCGACGAGGTCCATGGCCGGCGATCCGTGGGCGCGGTCGACCCGGACCACCTGCGCGCCCAGGTCCGCGAGCAGCATCGCCGCGAAGGGAACCGGGCCGAGGCCGGCGAACTCCAGGACTCGGACGCCCGCGAGCGGACCGCTCACGGAATGTCGCGGCGCACGGCGGATACGTCGGCGTCCTTGGGCGCCATACCGTGCTCAAGGCCCCAGAGCACCGCCTGGGTGCGGCTGTTGACCCCCATGGTGCGATAAGCGGCGCGGATATACGCCTTGACCGAGTTGGCGGTCAGATAGGTGCGGGCGGCGATGTCCTTATTGCTCAGTCCGCAAGTGATGAGCGAGATGATCTCGGCCTGCCGCGGGGTGAGCCCCTCGGCGCGGCCTGGCCAGTCCTTGGTGGGCGCGGGGTTCTTGACCTCGATGACGCCCAGCGGTGGCGCGCAACGATGCATCTGGAAGAGCGCCTCGGCGAGGGCCGGTGCGTCCATAGACTTGGGCAAGGCGGCGCTGATCCCCCGATCCCGGGCGGCATTCACCATCTCGTCGGTGAGGGTCCAGGTAAACAAGACCACTTGACCTACCTGGGGGTTCTCCACCAGATCGTCCAGATCCTTGCCGCTGAGATCGGTCTTTGTATAGGTGTCGTAGAGGGCGATATCGACCCTCTCCCGTACGGGTGAGCCGGACTCCAACTCCACGACATGCACCAAATGGTCGAAGGGTTTGAGCATGGCTTTGACCCCCCGCACGATGAGTTCGTGATCGTTGATGATGGCCACGCGCGGGACGCCCTGGGAGGAGGATCGCTCGGTCACAGCAGTCAAGATACTGTGCTCACCCTCCCCGAGCACGTACAATGCCGGCACTCTGGACTCTCTTAGCGTCTATGTCGCGGTCTCCATCGCGGCCGGCACCGACCCGCGCCTTACCGCCGCAGTCGACCTCCGCGCTCGTAAGCTCGAAACCATGGGGACACGCACGGAAACCGACAGCATGGGCGCCATCGAGGTGCCGGCCGAGCATTATTGGGGAGCCCAGACCCAGCGCAGCGTCGAGCATTTCCCGATCGGCCGCGACACCTTCGTCTGGGGCCGCTCAATGATCCGGGCGCTGGGGATCCTGAAGAAGTCGGCGGCGCTGGCCAATGCCGAGCTTGGGCAGCTCCCGCTGAGCGAGGACGAGGTGCGCGCCCTGGTCGCCGCCGCGGATGAGGTCATCGCCGGCGAGCGCGATGCGGACTTCCCGCTGGTGGTCTTCCAGACCGGCAGCGGCACCCAGTCCAATATGAACGCCAACGAGGTCATCGCCAACCGCGCCATCGAGCTGCTTGGCGGGAGGATGGGCAGCAAGTCGCCGGTCCACCCCAATGACCACGTCAACCGCGGTCAGAGCAGCAATGACACCTTCCCCACGGCCATGCACATTGCGATCCGTCTCGATCTGCACGAGCGGTTGTACGGTCCGGTCGAGGCGCTGCGAACGACGCTGGCGGACAAGGCGGACGAGTTCGCCGAGGTGGTCAAGGTCGGGCGCACCCACCTGCAGGACGCCACCCCGATCACCCTTGGTCAGGAGATCTCCTCCTGGGTGGCCCAGCTCGACTTCACCCTGGACCAGGTGCGTCATGCGGAGGAGGGCCTGGCCGAGCTGGCGATCGGCGGCACCGCGGTGGGCACCGGCCTGAATGCCCATCCGGACTTCGGCGCCGCGACCGCGCGGGAGATCTCCACCCTCACCGGTATGGAGTTTCGCCAAGCCCCCAATCTCTTCGCCGCATTGGCCGCCCATGACGCGCTGGTCGCGGTGAGCGGCGCATTGCGCGGGCTGGCGATGGCGCTGATGAAGATCGCCAACGACATACGGTGGCTGGCCTCGGGGCCGCGCAATGGCATCGGCGAGATCACCATCCCGGAGAACGAGCCGGGCAGCTCGATCATGCCGGGCAAGGTCAACCCCACCCAGGCCGAGGCCCTGACCATGGTGTGCACGCGGGTCTTCGGCAATGACGCCACCGTGGGCTTCGCCGGCAGTCAGGGCAACTTCCAGCTCAATGTCTACAAGCCGGTGATGGCGCACGCGGTGCTGGAGAGCATCCGCCTGCTCGGCGACGCCTGCGGCGCCTTCGACGAGCACTGTGCCCACGGCATACGGGCCAATGCAGAGCGGATCGAGGCGAATCTCGAGCGCAACCTCATGCTGGTCACCGCCCTCAACCGGCACATCGGCTACGACAAGGCCGCGGCGATCGCCAAGAAAGCGCACGCCGAGGGCAGTTCGCTGCGGGACGCGGCGCTCGCCCTCGGCGCGGTGACCGGTGCGCAGTTCGACGAGTGGGTCGTCCCGATCGAGATGACCCACCCGTCGGCCTGAGCGTTTAGAAAACCGGCTTGCCGCCGGTTACGCCGATGACGGTGCCGGAGACATAGCTGGCTTCCACCGAGGCGAGGAAGACATATGCCGCGGCCACCTCGATCGGGTGTCCGGCGCGGCCCAGCGGGGTGTCGCTGCCGAAGCCCTCGACCTTGTCCGCGGCCATGGTGGCGGGGATGAGCGGGGTCCAGATGGGGCCCGGGGCGACCGCGTTGACCCGGATGCCCTTGTCGCCCAGTTCAGCCGCAAGGTTGACCACGAGGTTATTGAGCGCGGCCTTGGTGGCGGCATAGTCGAGCAGGTGGTCGGTGGGCGAATAGGCCTGCACCGAGGTGGTGACGATGATCGCCGCGCCCTCGGACATCTGCTCGGATACCTGCTGGATCAGCCAGAACGGCGAGAACACATTGGTGGCGAAGGTGCGCTCAATCTGCTCGGCCGGGAAGTCGGCCAGCGCGTCGTGCGTCATTTGGTATGCCGCATTGCACACCAGCACATCGATCCCGCCGAGGGCGGCGGTGGCCTGCTTGGCCAGGTCGACATTGGCCTCGTGGGTGCGCAGGTCACCGGGGAAGAGGTGGCAGGTGCCGCCGGCCTTCTTTACGGCCGCGGCGGTCGCCTCGGCGTCCTCCTGCTCCTGGGGGAGATGACCGATGGCGACCTCGGCGCCCTCCTTGGCGAAGGCGATGGCGATGGCGCGGCCGATCCCGGAGTCGGCACCGGTGATCAGCGCGCGCTTGCCGGGCAGCCGGTCGCGGCCGGTCCAGGAGTCCTCACCGTGGTCGGGGGTGGGCTCGAGCTGGGCGACGGTGCCGGGCCACTCCTGCTCCTGGGCGGGGACATCGGACAGGTCGGGACGAGACATGGGGGCCTTTCTGGGCGAGATGGCCGGCGCTGGGTGCGTCCGGCCGAAAAGAACCTCTCCAGCCTAGGGATCGGACGGCGTCGGGCACCGCACCCCATGGGGTGCGATACCGGGCAGACCGCTGGGGGGCGGGGGCACCCGGCATACCGGCTAGGGGACGGCGGAGAGGAAAACGAAGGCCGCCAGGATCAGCAGGTGGAGCACGCCCTGCAAGCGGGTGGCCCGGCCCGGGACGATGGTCAGCGCGCCGACCACGGCGGTGATGCCGAGCAGGACCAGGTGCACCGGCCCCAGACCCAGATTGAGATCCAGATCGGTGAAGACGGTGAGCAGCGCGATCACCGGGATGGTCAGCCCGATGCTGGCGATCGCGGAGCCGTAACCGAGGTTGAGGCTGATTTGCACCCGGTTGCGCTGCGCATTGCGGGCGGCCGCGATGGTTTCCGGGAGCAGCACGAGGAGGGCGATGACCACGCCGACCACGGCGTTGGGGAGGCCGGCCGATTCCACCGCACTCTCGATCGCCGGCGAACCGACCTTGGCCAGTCCGACGACCGCGACGAGCGCGACCAGGAGCAACCCCAGGGACAGGTATGTCGTCTGGTTGCTCGGCGGGTCGGCGTGTTCGTCTTCCTCGATCGGGGAGCCGTCCGCGTGCACCGGCAGGAAGAAGTCCCGGTGGCGCACGGTCTGGGTGAGGATGAAGGTGGCCCACAGGACGAGCGAGGCGATCGCCGCGAAGCCCAGCTGAGACCCGGTGTAGCGCCCGCCGGATTCGGACCGGGTGAAGGCCGGCAGCACCATGGTCAGCGTGGTCAGGGTGAGCACGGTGGCCAGGGCGGCGCCGGTGCCTTCGGCATTGAAATAGGCCAGGCCACGGCGCATACCGGCCACCAGCAGGGAGAGACCGACGATCCCATTGGCGGTGATCATCACCGCAGCAAAGACGGTGTCCCGGGCGAGGGTGTCGGCGCCTGGGCCGCCGGCCGACATGAGCATGATGATCAGACCCACCTCGATGACCGTCACCGCGAGCGCGAGGATCAGCGACCCGAACGGCTCCCCCACCTTGTGCGCCACGGTCTCGGCGTGCTGGACCGCGGCCAGGATGGCGCCCGCGGTGAACACCGCGACGGCGATCATCACCAGGGCCGGCAGATCCTTGCGCCCCCAGGTCAGCGCCAGGAGTATCACCGCCAGAATCGGCACGAATGTCGTCCACCGAGTCAGCACGCGCATACCCCGATCCTTTCACCCCAGGTCAGCCGCCCGCGGATCGCGGCGAACCCGCATTTGCCGGGCAGCGGTCTCGTCCGGGCAGCGGTCTCGTTCGGGCTGATCGATGAGCAAGAACGTCGTCAGGGCGACGGGATTGCTCATCGATGCCCCTCAGGTGCTCAGCGCGAGCGATCCCCAGAGCGCGACTACGGCAACCACGATGGCCAGCGGGGTGGCTAACAGCCCGAGCAGGGTGAATTCGCGCAAGGGAGCGGTGTGGTCGTGGGCGTGCACGATCCGGCGCCACAGCAGGGTGGCCAGGGAACCGACGTATGTCAGGTTCGGCCCCACGTTGACCCCGATCAGCACCGCCAGCACCGGGCCGGCTCCTCCAGTGGCCGCAAAGGGCAGCAGCACCAGCACGGCCGGCAGGTTGTTCACCAGATTGGCAGGACCGCGGCCAGGCCGGCCCACGCCAGGAGGGCGAGCAAGGAGGTTCCCTTCGGCACCAGATGCCCGACCGCGTCGCCGAGACCGCCCTGGACCACGGCAGCCACCACGACCCCCAGGGCCAGCACGAAGACGCAGAAACCCACATTCACGGAGCCGGCCACCTGCCGCGCGGTCACCTGGCGCAGCGCCAGCGCCCCGATCGCCATGATCACCGCCGCGACCAGCCCCACCCAGGCGGCTTCGATGCCGAACTCTGAGGCCACCAGGAAACCGATCAGGGTCAGCACGAGCACCGCGGCCGAAAACCGCGGCAGCGCGGGCACCTCGTCGGCGCTTAGCGTCGTGGGTGCCGATTGCGACAGATCACGGGCGAAGAAGTAGCGGAAGGAGAGGTACTCCACGGCGATCGCCCCAACCCAGGGCAACGCCATCAATCCGGCGAAGTGGGCGAACGTCAAGCCCGCGGCGGACATCGCCAGCAGATTGGTCAGATTGGAGACCGGCAGCAGCAGCGAGCCGGTGTTGGCCAAATGGGCGCACGCGTAGGAATGTGGCCGGGGGTTGACCCCCAGCCGGGATGCCGTGGCGAAGACCACCGGAGTCAGCAGCACCACGGTCGCATGCAGCGATAGCACCGCGGTCACCGCCGCGGCGACCACAAACACCATCCGAAGCAGGCGGTGCGGCTCCCCGTGACTGCGGTGCGCCATGAAGGCACCGGCATACCGGAAGAGCCCATCGGCGGCACACAGCTCGCTGATCACCAGCATGGTGGCCAGGAAGGCCACCACGGGAAAGAGCCGCCCGACCTCGACGGCGGCGGCATCCAGGGAGAGGGCACCGATGGCGACCACGATCAGCGCGGCCGGCGAGGTGGCCACCGCCTCGGGCAGCCCGCGCGGGCGAATCACCGCAAGGCCAGGACCCCGACCAGCAGCAGGACTGCGACGGCCTCACGCCACACTGAGTCACACCTGGATAGTCGAAGAGTTGGTTGGTGGCCGCCGGTGGACTCAGCCCGAACACCTGGGGACGGCTCGAACGTTTGAGTGCCGCTTGGGAACAGGCGAAACGGGATGACGCGAGCAAATAGCCGCCGGCTGCCGAGCCGGATCCTGGGGCGTGGCGAACCCAAAGAGACGGTCATGAACACCATTGGCTCCGGAAGAAGTGAACGCAATCCGAACCGCCCGCGCCAACGGAGAGGAAGAGGCTGCCGACGGTTCACAATTCACCGAACAACCGTCTGGACGAACACACAACACGATCCATGGTAGGAACCCACACATACCGTCTACTGGCAAGAAGGACAGGCTCCGAGCACACGCAATAACGGCCAACCCAATCCATTCGAGGTTTTGCTCACTTGTTGGCCTCGAGGAAGCCCTTTTCTTCCGCAGCTTCGACCAGCGGTTGTGCAACTGCAGCTCCGACCGCGCTATGTATCGTCTGAACCAACTGCTGCACTCGGTAACTCACCATGTAGTCAGAGCTGGTCGTGTTTCGAACACGCTCGGCGAAGAAGGCAACGAGCTCAGATCCATAGGCGCTGAGAACTCCATCCGGGAACTCTCGATCGAAGAATCGCTCCCCCAGACCGATACCGCACCCGCCGAAAAGCATCGCTGCGGCAGGGACGAATTCACCCACGACAGGAACGACGTCCGCCCAACGTGCAAGCTCTTCTGCGGATGCGACCCGCGGCTGCCCATTGAGTCGGCGTTGCAGATGCTTGCCGAGCCACCGGCGCCACACCTGGGCCCCGTCGACGCCATCTTGGCGGAGGAATCTGGCGACGGCTTCAGCGAAGGCAGCGGCATGTGAGCCGTTTGACGCGAGCACTGTCTGATCAAGCAGGCGACTCCGGTCGGTACTCGTGATACCCGCGTATGACACCACGGAGGTTATGAACCCCAGGAAGATGTGATGCAGTTGTTGGTCTGGCAATTCGTCGATACGGCTGAGCTCGGCGACGATGCTGTCGAGCAACCCGGCTGCGAGGAGCCGGTCGTTCCACCGAGGATGGTGCAGGAACGGGTACCAGCCAAAGGCGTGTCGCTGCGGGTCATTGAAGAGCGGAAGCAAATGCGCCGCCGCGAAATCAGCGTCCGCGGCAAAGTAGAAGAACAACTGTCCAGCAATCGCGGGTTGCGTAGCGTCCAGTGCATCCTCATTGCCGTTCAGCAGCGCGACGAGCGCCGCCGACTCCTCGTCGCTGAGTCCAGCCCAATCCTTACCTAAGTGTCGCCAGCGACGATCGACCTCGCTATTCCAGTACTCGGCCACGAAGCCCGGCCAAGAGTTTAGGTAGAGTGGCGCGAACGACAGGGGGGTCGAATCTTCTCGGTGTGTGAATCCTTCGCCTTGCTCGCG
>CAKZIH010000106.1 GCA_936931335.1 uncultured Nostocoides sp.
GCCCGCGCCCTCACCCATGACGAAGCCGTCGCGGTTCACGTCATACGGGCGGGAGGCACGCTCGGGCTCGTCATTGCGCTTGGAGAGCGCCTGCATGGCAGAGAAGCCGGCGAAACACAGCGGGTGCATCGCGCCTTCGGCGCCGCCGGCGACAACCATATCGGCGCGGCCATCGCGGATCATCTGGGCGGCCAGCCCCATCGCTTCGGCACCGGAGGCGCAGGCCGACACAGTGGTATGCGCGCCCGCCCGGGCACCAAGGTCGAGGGAGACATTGCCGGCGGCGGAGTTCGGCATCAGCATGGGCACGGCCAAGGGAAAGACCCGGCGAGGTCCCTTCTCCCGCAGGTTCTCCCACTGATCAATGAGCGTCCACACGCCACCGATTCCGGTGCCCACGACGCAGCCGAGGCGCTCCGGGTCGACCTGCGGGGCGCCGGCATCCTGCCAGGCCTCACGGGAGGCGATGATCGCGTATTGCGCATTGGGGTCCAGGCGGCGGACCTCGACCTTGGAGAGCACCTCGGCGGCGGGCGTATGAATGACCCCACCGATGCGCACCGGGAGGTCATATTTCTCGACCCAGTCGTATTCCACCCGGCGCACACCGGAAGTCCCGGCGAGCAGAGCCGACCAGGTGCTGGGCAGGTCACCCCCGAGCGGGGTGGTGGCACCGAGTCCGGTGACGACGACCTTGACGTCAGGCTGACCGTCGGCCATGTAGGGGCTCTCCTTCGTGCGGCTTTATGCGGCGGGCTTGTGCGCAGGTGGTGCAGGACCGGGGTGGTGCTGGGCCGGGGAACCGCCGGCTGAGGTGATTCCCCGGCGCCGGGGGCAGCCTCAGGCCTGGGCGTTCTTGATGAAGTTGACGGCGTCGCCGACGGTGCTGAGGTTCTTGACCTCGTCGTCGGGGATGCGCACACCGAAAGCC
Source organism: uncultured Nostocoides sp. (assembly GCA_936931335.1). Lineage (GTDB taxonomy): Bacteria > Actinomycetota > Actinomycetes > Actinomycetales > Dermatophilaceae > Nostocoides_A. Next base: position 932 of record CAKZIH010000106.1, read on the forward strand.
TCTTCGGCGTTGACGACGATCGTCATCATCGACAGGGAGTCGATGTCCAGGTCGTCCGTGAAGGACTTGTCGAGCTGGACATCGGCGACGTCGACGCCGGTCTCTTCGTTGACGATCGTGGCGAGACCCTCAAGGATCTCCTGCTCGGACTGAGCCATGTCGCTCTCCTCTATGTGATCGGTTGGTTGGCCCGATTACCCGCGGGCCCGGGAAATCGTTGGCGCACTAGGGAAGTTGGACGACCTGGGCGGCATACGACAGGCCGGCACCGAAGCCGATCTGCAGGGCCAACCCGCCCCGGGGCGCCTGGCCCTCGCGCAGCATCCGTTCGGTCGCCAGGGGGATCGACGCGGCGGAGGTGTTGGCGGTCTCCGCGATATCGCGGGCGACCGGGATATCCGCCGGTAGGCCGAGTTGCTTCACCATCGCGTCCATGATGCGCATATTGGCCTGGTGGGGGATGAAGGCATCCAGGTCGGCCGCGGTGACGCCCGCGGCGTCCAGGGCTTGCTGAGCGACGGGGGCCATGCTCCATACGGCCCAGCGGAAGACGGCCTGGCCCTGCATGACGATGGCGGGCTGCTGGCCGGCCGGCACCCGGTCCGGTCCGGTCCACGCTTCGCGCTGTTGGATCGCCTGCCAGCGGTCGCCCTCGGAACCCCAAACGGTCGGCCCGATGCCGCTGGCCTCGCTGCGGCCGACGATCGCGGCGCCGGCCCCGTCGCCGAAAATGAAGGCGGTGCCGCGGTCGGTGGGGTCCGTGAAATCGGACAGCTTCTCCACGCCGATGACCAGCACATTGGTCGCCGAGCCGCCGCGCACCATGTCCGAGGCCAGCGCGATGCCATGGCAGTAGCCGGCGCACGCGGCGGAGATGTCGAAGGCGGGGCAGCGCAGGCCGAACCGGTCGGCGACCATCGGCGCCGCGGCCGGGGTCTGGTAGGGGTGGGTGACCGTGGCGACGATCACCGCGTCGATTTCGTCGACGGCCATACCGGCCATGTCCAGGGCCCCGGGGACGGCCGCGGCGGCCATGTCCACCACCGACTCGTCCTCGCGGGCGAATCGTCGGCTGATGATCCCGGAGCGCTCCCGGATCCATTCGTCGGAGGAGTCGATGGCCTCGATAAGTTCGGCATTGGGGACCACGCGCTCGGGGCGGTAGGCACCGACCCCCAGGATGCGCGAACCCGGGGAACCGGTGACGCCCTGAATCGTCCCGGTGGCCTTGGGGGCGGGGGTCATCAGCGGTCCTTCCCGGCGCCGGTATGGGCGGCGACGAAGTCGGTGGCGGCGCAGAGATCATCGGGGGTGCGCACGGCGAGCGTCTCGACGCCCTTGAGGCCGCGCTTGGCCAGCCCGACGAGAGTGCCGGCGGGGGCGAGTTCGAGCAGACCCGTGACGCCGGCGGCGCGTATGCTCTCCATACAGGCGTCCCAGCGCACCGGACTGGTCACCTGCCGCACCAGCCGATCGAGTACCTCCGGGCCGCCGGTGAGCGTCGCGCCGTCGGCATTGGAGAGCAGGGGCGTATGCGGTGTGTGCGCCGTGAGTTGCCCGGCCAGTTCGGTCAGCGGGGCAAGCGCGGGGGCCATGTGCTCGGTATGGAAGGCACCGGCCACCTTGAGCGGGATCACCCGGGTCTTCGCGGGCGGATCGGCCGCGAGAGCGGCGAGTTGCTCCAGCGTGCCGGCCGCGACGATCTGGCCGCCGCCGTTCATATTGGCTGGGGTCAGGCCGTGGGCCTCCAGCGCGGCGACCACGGCGTCCTGGTCGCCGCCGAGGACGGCGCTCATCCCGGTGGGGGTGGCGGCGGCGGCCTCGGTGGTGGCGGGCT
>CAKZIH010000107.1 GCA_936931335.1 uncultured Nostocoides sp.
GGCAGGCTACGCCGTGGCTCCCGCCGCGTCAGCTGCCCGGCGTTCAGCCGCCGGATCGCGCCTGGTAACCGAGCGCCGCCGCCGCATCGAGCGCAGCGCGCACGGCCGCGCCGAGTGCGGACGGATCCCAGGGGCCGTCGTGTGTGGCCGGCGGTGCCTCATGCCGGCCCCCGAAGCCGTGTCCGGGACCGTCGTTGATCATGGGCGTGACCTTCCAGAGCCCGTCCTTGACGCCGACGATCGCGGAACTCACGCCGGCGGCAAGCATCGCGTTGTCACTGCCGTAGCCGAGCGCCGCCGATGCCACCGTGGAGCCCGGAGCGACGACCGGCAGCTCAGTGCCTTCCATCGCACCCGATCTGCGGATGCCGTCCAGCACCGCCCTGCCGAGGTCTGCCTCGGGCACATCCGCGCGCAGCAGCAGCGTCCACCCGTTGGCCACCCGGCCGCGGCCGACCAGGAGTGAAGTCGATTCGACTACGGCGTGGTGTGGCGACCGATAGACATTGACGGCCTGTCGCATTCGTTGCCCTCCCGGCTGCCCAGTTGTCGCATCGAGGGTATGGGTTTGCGCAGGGGCGAGATGGCCGGGAAGCAGCAATTTCGGCATTCTCGAGACGGTGGGCGTCGCGATTGCTACACCTATGCGAGCGGGTCCGGGGGGACCTGCCTTGGGGAATGGAGATCATATGCATGCTGTACGCCGCCTGATCACCGCCGTGACCACCGTGGTCGCGATGGTGCTTGGCCTCTTCGCGGTATCGCTGGCAACTGCGCCGGCCGCATCCGCCACTCACTATCGAGCAAATCAACTCGCCTGGCACAAGGGGTCCGCGCCGCGGGAGACGGAGTTCCACTTCAACGGATCCTGGCGGTGCACCTACTATTTCAGCGCGCCGTGCAGTGCGGCGGTGGGAGACACCTTCAGTGGCCCCGCGATCAATACCGGCGACGGGAATACCTTCACCCCGACCATGGTGGTCACCTCGGTCGATGTGGCAAATGACGTGGTCAATGCCGAAGCGCATGACAGCTACACCTACGCCACCGACGGGCCGTTCACGGCATACGCACAGGACTGTTGCCGCCTGAGCTCACCGCAGCACATCAACAACCCCGATGGCGATATCCGTTTCGAGACCGTGGTCGACTTCTCGAAGACGACCGCGTCGCCGGTCGGCCTGGTGGCGCCCATCGTGGACTGTCCGATCAATGCGCTCTGCCAGTTCACCGTCCCGGCGGTCGACCCCGACCACCAGGGGCTGCGCTGGCGGTTGTCCACCTACAACGAGGGCCTCTTGCAGCAGCCCACCGGGGCCGCCATCGACCCGGCCACGGGAACTTATCGCTAGGATACCACCGGCGCGGTGCTGAACACGTCTGGGTCCGGTCAGACCTTCTACTCCACCCAGGTGATGATCGAGAATGTTGCGGGCGGCCGGGTCGTCAGCCAGACCGCGGTCGACTTCTTCATCCGGTTGTCCAACAACACCACCAACCAGGCCCCGGTCTTCGTCGCGCCGACCCCGGCCGATGGCAGCGTCATCAATGGCACGGTCGGTAGCCCGCTGAGCATCCCGCTGGCCGCGACCGACCCGGACGCTGCGGACACGGTCACCATCGACATCCTCGGCTCCGTCCCCGGTATGACGTTCACCGGCACCCCGGGCAGCCCGGCCGGCGGCAGCTACGCCGGGACGCCGACCACCGCGGGTGACTACCCGTTGACCGCGACGGCCGCCGACCAGCTCGGCCTGGGCGCGACCCCGCGCGGCTACACGGTGCACATCGAGCCGGCGAACGTGCCGTCCGCGGTAACCGTCGCGGGTGTTGGCTATGTGCGGCCGCCGTGCACGACATACACGGTCAATGTCACCAAGACCGACGCGGGCGCCGTCTCCGGTATGGCGCGCATCCGCAACCGCGCCGGGCTCTACTTCCGCTCGACCAAAATCGTGTCGGTGAGCGTCTCGGGGACCAAGGCGACGATCGTGGCCAAAGGCACCTGGGGTGGCAAGCCCAGCGCCACCGCGACGATCACCATCGTCGACGGCACCCCGGACGCCTTCGGCGCCAAGGTCGTTCGCCTCGGCAAGACCGTGGTCAACGCCCCCGTCGGCTCCCTGATCCGCGGTAGCAACACGATCAGCTGACCTCGCGGGCTGGTCTCAACGGGAAACTTGTGACTGGGAGGCGCGGGTGCGCCCACCGGGAGCGGGGTCGGCCGATTTTGTCCGTATGCCGGGTGCCACTAAACTTGAAGCCTGTGTCTGTCTGTCCACGCGTTCGCGTGCGCACATGCGGGCCGGCAGCAGTCCAGGGTGACTGATTTGCCCACACCTCTCGCCGGGCAATCCAAACTCCACCGGAGACGGTAGACGCTGGGGAGTGCAGGGGAGAGCATCCGTCGCGACACGCCCGACCTCGGGGGTCGCCGCGCCGGGTAGCCAAGGAGGGCGCCACCGATGGCGCCCGTCACGACCATACGAAGGACGTAGTTTGCCTACCATCAACCAGCTGGTGCGCAAGGGCCGGCAGGACAAGACGACCAAGGTCAATACACCTGCGCTCAAGGGCTCGCCCCAGCGCCGTGGCGTGTGCACCCGCGTGTACACCACCACCCCCAAGAAGCCGAACTCCGCGCTGCGCAAGGTCGCCCGTGTGCGCCTGACCAGCGGCATCGAGGTCACCGCCTACATCCCGGGCGTCGGCCACAACCTGCAGGAGCACTCGATGGTGCTCGTGCGTGGTGGCCGTGTGAAGGACCTGCC
>CAKZIH010000108.1 GCA_936931335.1 uncultured Nostocoides sp.
CGCGGTGACCGGCCGCGCGGCGACCACCGGGGCGGTGGATACCCCGGTGGCGGACGCGCGCCCGGCCGCCCGGGTGCTTGCCCCGGCGGTATGGACGGGTGCCGCCCTGCTCCCGCTGGCCTTCCTCGGCGTGTTCTTCCTGTGGCCGGCCGCGACGCTCATCGGCCGCGGCTTCGTGGTCGACGGGCACGCCACCCTGGACGGGCTGCGCGAGGTGCTGGGTAGTCCGCGCACCTGGCGCATCGCCCGCACCACCCTGGAACTGGCGATCTTGGGCACGCTGGCATCGGTGATCCTCGGCATACCCGGGGCCTATGTGCTCTATCGCTGCCGCTTCCCCGGGCGTAGCGCGCTGCGCGCCCTGGTGACGGTGCCCTTCGTGCTGCCCACGGTGGTCGTCGGGGTGGCCTTCGTCGCGTTGCTCGGCCCCCGTGGCCCGCTGGGCTTCCTCGGCCTGAGCGAATCGCTGCCGGCGATCGTGCTCGCGCTGGTGTTCTTCAACTATGCGGTCGTGGTGCGCACGGTCGGTGGGCTGTGGGCGCGACTCGACCCGCGTGCCACGCAGGCCGCCCGAGCCCTGGGCGCCAGCCCGTGGCGGGCCTTCCGGACAGTGACCCTGCCCGCGCTGCTGCCGGCGATCGCGTCGGCGGCGGCGCTGGTCTTCCTCTTCTGCGCCTCGGCCTTCGGCATCGTGATGGTGATGGGCGGGGTGCGCTACAGCACCATCGAGACGGAGATCTGGTATCAGACAACGCAATTGCTCGACCTGCAGGCCGCCGCCGCGCTGTCGGTTGCGCAACTGGTCATCGTCACGCTCTCGCTCCTGGCCACCTCGTGGACCCAGAACCGCCAAGAGCGCGCCCTACGCCTGCAAGGTGAGGGAACCAGCGGGCAGCCATGGCGACTGCATACGGACTGGGCACCGACGCTGGTGACCGCACTGACGTTGGGCGGGATCCTCGCCCTGCCGATCGGCACGCTGGTGGTGCGCTCGGTCCGCAGCGAGGGCGGATGGACGCTGACGCACTACCGGGCGCTGGGCACCACGGTCGGGCGGGCGCTGCCGGTGCCCGTCTGGGTGGCCATCCGCAACTCCCTGGTGGTGGCCCTGCAGGCGACAGCGATCGCGCTGGTCCTCGGGGTGCTGGTCGCTCTGGTCGTCAGCCGCCGCCCGCGCACCCCCGCCGGCCGGCGCGGCCTGCGCCTGCTGGACGCGGTCTTCATGCTGCCGCTGGGGATCTCGGCGGTGACCGTGGGCTTCGGCTTCCTGATCACCCTGAACCGGCCGCCGCTGGACCTGCGCTCGTCGATGATCCTGGTCCCCATCGCGCAAGCGGTGGTCGCGCTGCCGCTGGTGGTGCGCAGCCTGATCCCGGTGCTGCGCGCCATCGATCCGCGCCAACGCGAGGTCGCCGCCACCCTGGGCGCGAGCCCCTGGCGGGTACTGGCCACCGTGGACGGTCCCTTCCTCCTCCGCGGGGTCGGGCTGGCGGCCGGGTTTGCCATGGCCACCTCGCTCGGTGAATTCGGCGCCACGTCCTTCCTCAGCCGGATGGACCGCCCTACCCTTCCGGTGGTGATCTTCCGGTTGATCGGACGCCCCGGGGAAGCGAATTTCGGTGCGGCACTGGCGGCTTCGGTCGTCCTGGCGGCCCTCACCGCGATCGTCATGTTGCTCGCCGAGCGCATCCGGCCGCCGGGGGCGGGGCAGCTATGACCGCGCCCGGGTTGGTATGCCGTGAGCTCACCGTCCGGTTCGGCGCGACGCTGGCGGTGGACCGGGTGGACCTCGATGTCCCACCCGGACAGATCGTCGCGCTGCTCGGGGCGTCGGGATCGGGCAAGTCCTCGCTGCTGCGCGGGATCGCCGGCTTGGAGGCCTTGGCCGCCGGCCGCGTGTGGTGGGACGGCCTGGAGGTCACCTCGATCCCGGTGCACCGCAGGGGTTTTGGGGTGATGTTCCAGGACGGTCAGCTCTTCCCGCATCGCGATGTGGCCGGCAATGTCGCCTATGGCCTGGCTGGTATGCCGCGGGCCACCCGCGCCGCCCGGGTCGCCGAACTGCTTGACCTCGTCGGTCTGGCCGATTACGCCAATCGTCCGATCACTGCCCTGTCCGGTGGGCAGGCGCAGCGGGTGGCGCTGGCTCGGGCCCTGGCCCCCGCTCCCCGGCTACTCCTGCTCGACGAACCCCTCTCCGCCCTAGACCGCTCGCTGCGCGAACACCTGATCGGCGTGCTGCGCGAGAGCCTGCGGGCGACCGAGACCACCGCCATCCATGTCACCCACGATCAAGACGAGGCCTTCGCGTTGGCGGACCGGCTAGCCGTGCTTGCCGACGGCCGGATCCGGCAACTCGACACCCCGGAACGCTTGTGGGCCAAGCCGATCGACCGGGCCGTGGCGGCATTCCTCGGCTATGGACCCTTCCTCGACGCGCCCGAGGCCACGCGACTGGGCGTCCCGATCCCGGCTGGGTCGCAGCTCGCGCTCGGGCCGGAGGCACTCATCGTCGACCCGCAGGGTGTGCCCGCCACCGTCCTCGACCAGGTCAACCGCCGCGGCTACCTCGAGGCCACGGTGCGCCTGCCCTCGGGTGCGACCGCCCGGATCCGGCTGCCGGAGCCGGCCGACCAACCGAGCCTGCGGGTGCGCGCCATACCGGCGTCCTGTGCGGTGTTGCCGTCCGATGCGGGAGGATGAACGCCATGGCCAAGCCGTATGTCGTCACCCGCGAGATCACTATCGCCGCCACCGCGGCGCGTATCCACGGCCTCATCGTCGACCTGCACCAATGGCGGGAATGGTCGCCCTGGGAGGGCCTCGACCCCGACCTGAAGCGCACCTACTCCGGCCCGGAGAGCGGGGTCGGCGCCCGCTACGCCTGGGACGGCAACAAGCGGGCCGGCAAGGGCACGATGGAGGTCACCTCGTCCACCCCGGGCGAAGAGGTGCGCATCGCGGTGGCATTCGAGAAGCCCTTTTCCGCCCGCAGCACCAGCACTTTTCGGCTGGTCCCGAATGGCGAGCACACCCTCGTGCGCTGGCAGCTGGGCGGGGAACTCAACCTACTGATGCAGGCGTTCAGCCTGGTCAAGTCGATGGATTCGATGATGGGCCCGGACCTGGAGAAGGGTCTGCGCCAGCTCAAGGCCGCCGCGGAGAACTGAGCCGACCGGGCGCTTTATACAGGCCCGGGCTCAGGCCCGGGTGGGATCAAACCCCCACGGCAACTCCAGCCGATGCTGCGCCAGCAGGTCCCCATTGGCCAGCAGTTCCCGAGTCGGCCCGTCGGCGGCAATCACCCCGTCGGAGAGGATCACCGAGCGCTCGCACAACTGGAGGGCATAGGGCAGGTCGTGGGTGACCATGAGCACCGTCACCCCGAGGCTTTCCAGGATCTCGACCAGTTCGCGGCGCGACGCCGGGTCGAGGTTGGAGGAGGGCTCGTCGAGGACCAGGATCTCCGGCTCCATGACCAGCACCGTGGCCACCGCCACCCGCCGCCGCTGCCCGAAGGAAAGGTGGTGGGGCGGGCGGTCGGCATACGCGCTCATCCCGACCGCGGCCAGCGCCGCCTCGACCCGTTCGGCGATCCGCTCCGGCGGCCACCCGAGGTTGGCCGGGCCGAAGGCCACGTCATCGCGCACCGTCGGCATAAAAAGCTGGTCGTCGGGGTCCTGGAAGACGATGCCCACCCGCCGACGGATCTCCCCGAGCGTGGCGTCGGTGACCGGCATACCGGAGATGTGCACGCTGCCGGCTCCGGCGCGCAGGATCCCGTTGAGATGGAGCACCAGGGTGGTCTTGCCCGCGCCATTCGGTCCCAGCAGCGCCACCCGCTCCCCGGGGTGCACGTGCAGGTCCACGCCAAAAAGTGCTTGGTGCCCATCGGGATAGGCGAAGGCGACCCCACGCAGGTCGAGGACCGGGACGCTCATCGCGCCCGCCCAATCCAGGTGAGGGTGAGCACCCCGAGCGCGAGCAGGGGCAGCGCGAGCGCGCGCACCCACTCCCCGCGCGTCGCGGTCAGGGCGGTGGCGAACGGCATACGGCCGGCGTAGCCACGCGAGAGCATCGCCAGGTGCACGCGCTCCCCGCGCTCATAACAGCGGATAAAGAGCGCGCCCATGGTGCTGGCCAGCACCGGCCACTGGCGCACTGACCGGGCCCGGAAGCCGCGCGACTCCCGGGCCACGCGCATGCGGTGCAGTTCGGCGGTGACCACGTCGAGATAACGGAACATGAAGGACGCGATCTGCACGAGTTGGCGCGGCAGGCGGGCCACCTCGAGGGCACGAACGAGTTCGCGGGGCTCGGTGGTGGCGCCGAGGAGGACCGAGGCGGCGACGCCGAGGGTCCCCTTCGCCAACAAGGCCCAGGCGCCCCACAGCCCGGCCTGCGACAGCTTGAGCGGTCCCACGTCGACCCGCGGCCCGCTGGCGATCAGCGGCAGCAGCAGCGCGAAGACGGCGAAGGGCAGCTCCACGACCATTCGCCGGGCCAGGCGGCCCGGCGGCACCCGGGTGGCAGCGGCCGCGCCGAGGACGAGCAGCCCGTATGCCGCGAACGCCCACCAGGCGGTGCGCGGGGTGAGCACCACCACCAGGACGAAGATCAGTAGCGCGGCGAGTTTGGTGTGCGCCGGTAGGCGATGCACGAGCGAATGTCCGCGCACCAGCCCGGTATGTCCATGCCCCCCGCCCATTTCAGCGGTCGCCGGACGGCGAACGCCGGCGCAGCAACCAGGTGAGTCCGAAGGCGAGGATGGCGACCAGCACCACGCCCAGGATCCCGGCCAGGCCACCCGAGAGGCGGGCGTTGTCGACGCCGGAGACGCCATAGTCGGCCAGCGGCGAATCGGCGCTGGCGGATTCGCCGGCGGCGGTGTCGAAGCCGAGCTTGCCGGCCACATACTCCAGGCCGTCGGGGTGACCCGAGGCATAGAAGCTGACCACACCGGACAGGAGCAGGCAGATCAGCAGGCCGACGGTCACCAGGGTGCGGGTGCTGGGACCGCGGCGCGGGTAATCGGGGCGCTCGCCATCCCGGCGCTGGGCATCCTGACGCTGGAGATCGTGCGGCTGCGCCGGGGTCATGCGGGCACCCCTGTGCGCAGTTCGAGTTCGGGCGTGGCAGCGAGGTCGCGGGCCCCGTGGACGAGATCGGGCCGGGCGGCGGTGATGCTGCCGACCGCGAGGAAGGTGATCACCGCTTCACCGATCCCGATGAGCAGATGCCAGCCGACCATCGTGGTCAACAGGGTGCCGACTGAGATCGGGGCCGCCCCGCCGATGGCGAAGAGCAGCGCAAAGACTGCCGAAGCGGCCGGGACGGATACCAGGGCACCCACCGCGGCCGCCAACGGAACGCTCGAGCGGCGCTTCGGCAACACGGTGCGGGCGAGGCGGAACACGCCATACCCGACCCACACTCCGACCAGCGCCATCAAGGTGACATTGGTGCCCAGGGCGGTGATCCCGCCGTCGGCGAAGGCGAGCGCCTGCACCAGCAGCACCACGGCGACACACAGCGTGGCGGTGAACGGCCCCACCAGGACCGCGGCCAGGGCCCCGCCCAACAGGTGACCGGAGGTGCCGGCGCCGACCGGGAAGTTGAGCATCTGGGCGGCGAAGACGAAGACGGCGACCAGGCCGGCCAGCGGGGCGGTGCGGTCGTCGAGTTCGCGGCGGGCGCCCCGCAACGCGACCGCGACACCACCGGCGGCGATCACCGCGGTCACCGCGCTGGTGGGCGCATTGAGGAAACCGTCGGGCACGTGCATACCGACACGTTATTGCATCACAGTTGCACTAGGGCGTTTCCGGCAGCAGGCCGGCGGCCCGGGCGGGGGCGGCATACGCTTGCGCGAGCGTGTCCACGGTGGCGTGGGCGTTCAGCCCGCTCGGGTTGGGCACCACCCAAAGCTGCGCCCCGGCCAGGTCCTCGGGCTGGCGACCGAGCACCGCTCTGGGGCGCCCGAACGACTGCCGGTATGCGGTGATCCCCGCCACCGCGACCACCCGCGGCCGGTGCCGGTGGATGGTCTCCACCAGCGCCGCGCCACCGGCTTCCAGTTCGGCGCGGGTGAGTTCGTCGGCGCGGGCAGTGGCCCTCCGGACCAGGTTGCTGATCCCGATTCCGCGCTCGAGCACATGGGCGCGGTCCGCGTCGGTCATCCCGGCGGATGGGTCGATCCGGCGCTCGATGATCCCGGCCCGCTGCAGCGCCGGGTAGAAACGATTGCCCGGGTAGGCGAAGTGGGTCTGCGTGGCCGCGGTCCACAGCCCGGGATTGATGCCCACGAAGAGCAGGACCAGCCCGGGTCCGACCAGGTCGGGGACCTGCGCGCCGCGGAAACCCTCCAGCTCTGCGCGTGTGAATCTGGCCACAGAGCGCATCCTGCCGCACCTGCGCGTCGTTATCGGGATGTGACATTTGCTGCGGCCGTGGGTAGCGTGGCAGGTCATTCCCGCCCTGAAAGGCACCTGGCTTCCATGAGTTTTGCCTCCACCACGCCGACCGCAGCCCCCCGGTCGCGCCGTTCCACCGGCATCGCCTCCCTCGCCGCCGCAGCCGCTTTTGCCTGCGCCGCCACCGGTGCCGCCGCCGCGTTCACCGGTATGCCGACAGCCTCCGGTGCCGAGCTGACCGGTGTCGACGCCGAGCAGGCGCTCTTCGCCG
>CAKZIH010000109.1 GCA_936931335.1 uncultured Nostocoides sp.
CCGCATCTCCTTCCTGCTCTTTACGATCGCCTGCCTCGTTGGGCGGGTGGCCCGCTTCATGGTGCTGGCCTGGCCGCTAGCCGCTGCGCTGAACTGATCAAATCTGACCCGATCGGACGCAGCGGCCAACGGCCCACACCGGCTCAGCGCTGCAGGAAGACCGCCACCGTCCGAGCCGGGACCGTTGCTGCGCCGGACGCGACATCCCAGCGGGCGGTCTTGACCACCGGGTCAACTCCCGCGGCCTGAACGGGCGAGAGCGTCAGCGTGGCGCCCGCCAGTCCCGGCACCTTCTGGGTCACCGGATCGGGGCTGGCGTTGAAGACCACCACTAGACCCTTGAGCGCCGGGTCCACATCGGCACCCGCGGTGTCGTCGACGCGCATGGCGATCACTCCGGGGTTCGCCTCGGCGGTGCCGCTCGCCGGGAACGACACCTTGGCATTGATCGCTCCGCTCGTCCCCAGCCGGAACAACCGGGTCGACGAGCGCAACTGCAGCATCTGCTGAGCCTGGGCGCTGGCCCCCTGCACCTGCGCGGCCGTGGGCTTGAGTGCGGGGTTGGCCAGCAACGGACGCATGTACGCCCACTTGGCGCTGTTGTCGGCCGCCAACGGCAGACCGTGGCCGAACCCATTGTCTGCGCCGGTCCAGTCGAGCCGGTTGAACCAGTCGCCACTGTCGTAGGAGTTGCGATCCAGCGACTTGCTGCGCAGCAGGTCCGCCCCAGCGTGCCAGAAGGACGGTGACTGCGAGAGCGCCGTGGTCGCCAAGGACAGCGTGTTCATTCGCATCCGGTCGGCCATGGTCGTGGCCACCGGCAGCTTGTAGGTCAGCGCGTCGAACAGGGTCTCGTTGTCATGGGCATCGACATAGGAGATGACCTCGTCCGGCGCCGCCGCATACCCGGCGGGCGCTCCGTTGTAGTCGATCTGGGAACCCTTCGCGAGGGCACCGGTGGTGTTCAGCCGGAAACTGAAGTCCTTGAGGTTGCCGGCTAGCCCGAGTTGGACCAGGTCAGTGTCATGCTTCAGCCCAGCCTTGGCGCCGGCGTTGATCGGCGCACCATTGGGATCGGTCTGCTCGCCCGAGCCGAAACCCTGCTTGCGCGGGTCCTCATCGAACGGACCGCCGCCCCGGACCGCATCGCGCAGCCGGTCACTGAAGGTGCCGATGTGGGTGCCATTGAGCTGGCCCTGGGTGGCCTGGGTGAAGAGGGCGTTATTGGCCACCTCGCCGAAGTTCCAGCCCTCGCCATAGAGGTAGACCTGCGAACCGTTCACTCCGCTGTTGGCGACGGTCAGCTTGTTCAGCGCCGCGCGGATGGCGAGCATATTCGCCTTGCTGTGGTGGCCCATGAGGTCGAAGCGGAAGCCGTCGACCTTGTAATCGCGGGCCCACATGACCACGGCGTCGACCATGACCTTCTGCGCCATCGCGTGCTCGGTGGCGATGTTCTGGCAGCAACTCGAGGTATATACGCTGCCGCGGGCGTCCAAGCGCTGGTAGTAGTCCGGCACCACCTTGTCCAGGACGCTGGTGGGTGCCAGACCCGACTCCGGGGTGTGGTTGAACACCTGGTCCAGCACCACCCGCAGCTTGGCCTTGTGCAGCGCACCGACCATGGTCCGGAACTCCGCGACGCGCTTGCCGCCATCGGCCGCGGCGGCGGTCGAGGCGTAGCTGCCCTCCGGTGCGAGCCAGTGGTAGGGGTCATAACCCCAGTTGAAGGCATCCTTGCCCCGGATCTTGTCGATGCACGCTTGCTGCTGCTCGCTGTCCGGCGGGTAGCTGGCCAGATCGCACGGCGGGGTCGCCTGCTTGGCCGGGTCCTCCTGGATCGAGGCGATGTCGAAGGTCGGCAGCAGGTGAATGGTGTTGAGGCCGGCGGCGGCGAGCTGGCGCAGGTGCTTCATCCCATTGCCATTGGTGTTGAACGCCAGGTACGAACCCCGCAGTTCGGCCGGGACCGTGTTATCGGTGATCGAAAAGTCCCGCACGTGCAGTTCGTAGATGGTGTGGTCGACGGTCTGCGCGACCTTCGGCTGCGGCGTGGACGCCCAGATCGCCGGCCGGTATGCCGCGTCCTTGAGGTTCACGGCGACCGACTTGGTGGAGTTGAGCGTCAGCGCGACCGAGTACGGATCGGTGACGGTGACGGTCTCGATCTTCTGGGTCGCCCGGGAGTAGACCGTCACCTCATACAGGTAACGGGCATTGCTCACCCCAGCCGTCGCCGACCAGGACCCATCGGCGGCCCGGGTCATCGTGGTGCGCTTGGCCGCGCTCACCGGGGCATCGGCAGCGGCCGTGGGCGCCCAGGTCAACAGGCTCACCTTGCGGGCCGTCGGCGCCCAGAGCCGGTATGTCGGCCGCCCGCCGGCGAAGCTCACCCCATACGTCTTGGTGGCGGCGGAGGTGGCGTAGAGCGCGTCGAGCACATAGGCGGTCTGCACTCCGGAGGCATCGAGCAGGCCTCCCGAGTTGTCATAGAGCGCCACGGCGACCTGGCTACGCAGGATGTCGGCCGCGATCTTCTGGGTGGTCGATCCCAACCGCAGCGCCACATAGCCGCCCAACTCCGGATGGGCGGTGACCACGCTGGCGGGCAGTCCGGCCGGGTCGTAGGCCAATCCCGCCGAGGTGCTGCCGGGCAGGTCTTCCGCGTCGATGGTCATCCCGGCCGTGGGGGACCAGTGCAGGCGCCACTTGAGCAGGGCCGGGTTCGCGCCCGCGGGGATGGCGTCCTTCGGCCAGGCGAGCAGGCCGGGGGCGACCCAGAACGCTTTAGCGGCACGCAGGTCCGGCGCCACCCCAGAGGCCGAGGTGGTCACCGTGATCTCGTGGGTCGCCAGGACGTAGGTGATGGTGACGACCACCCCCTCGCGGGCAACGCTGAACGGCACATTCGCGCCACCCGGGGCGCCGCCGGCACCGTAGTTCTCATCCCAGGACAGGTTGTGGGCGACCTTGAACTCGTAGTTGCCGACGGTCAACTGGTCCGAACTCCATGTGTACGTGCCGTCGCCGTCCGGATCCTGCAGCCACGGACTCATGCAGTCCGGCATCCAGTCATCGGGGCAGCCCAACTCGGACTGCATGCTGCCGGGCGCGGTGATGATCGGGCCCTGGGCATCGCTGGTCGCCCAGTGGGTGGCGTGGTCGTAGTAAAAGGTGACCGGCGCCCCGGTGGCAGTCAGCGGGATGTCCGGACCCCCGGGCACCGCGCCCTGGCCGTAGTTCTCATCCCAGCTCTTGTTGATCGCCGCCTTGTAGGCGTAATCGCCGGCGGGGAGGGTATACGTGCCCTTCCAGATGGAGTCCTTGGCGTCCAAGGTCAACTGCGCCTGGGGGCAGTCCGGCTGCCAGTCGCCCGGACAGCCCATCTCGGAGTTGAGACTTCCGGGAACGGACACGAAGTTGGGCTGGACCACCGGGCCCACCGCAGCGGCCAGAGCTCCACCCGCGCCGCCCTTGGCGGTGGATCGCGTGCTCACCGAGAGCGCGGCCGGCGTCACGCTCGCACGGGATAGCGCGCTGCTGTCGGAGTCCGCCGCCGCCTTCGCGCTGGACTTCGAGTCGGAGGGCTTGGTGTCGCTGGACTTCGCATCGGTGGACTTGGCGTCCGCGGCCTTGCTCGCGTCGGCCGAGTTGCGAGCGGAGTCGGAGGAGCCGACCGTGGCATAGCTCGACGAGGCGCTGTAGTTCCCGCTGCGGTCCTTGACGATGGCGCGATACTCCAGCAGGGTGCCGGGCGTCAGCTCGGAGACATCGTGGTAGACGGCATAAGGCGCATTGTCATCGACGCCGATGCGCTGCCAGGCGGTGGTGCCGACCGGGCGATAGGCGAAGGTCGTCTGGACGAAGGCGTCCTTGGTCAACTGTGCGGAGATCTGCGCCCGGCCCTTGACGACGTCGCCGGCCACCGGGGAGGTGAGGTAGACCGGCGGCGCCGAGGCGGTCGCGGCGATCGGGGAAGCGGCCTTGAGGACCCGCACCGAGAGCGCGGGGACCGGCACGGAGACCCGGGTGCCCGGCCCAGAGGTCACGGCCTTGCCGCCCCCGAAGATCGGCGCATAGCGCACCCCCTTGGTGAAGGTGTTGAAGCTCGCGGTCTTGGTTTCGGTGGCGTTATTGGCCACAACCAGGTATTCGACCCCGCTGGCTCGGTCCACTCGGGAGAAGGCGTAGATGCCGGGGCTGGAACTGGCATACCGGTGGATCTGCGCGCCATCGGCCAGGGCCGGATTGGACTGGCGAACCGCGGCCAGGGACTTGATCTGCTGATACAGCGGGGCATTCGTGGAGAAGTGCGGCTGCGAACCCATGGTGCCGCCGCCGACGAGGGGCTCGGCGGCATACTGCGCGACCTGGGTGGCGAACATGTCTTGGCGCGAGTCCTTGTCACCGCCGTTGCCGATGAAGCCCTGCTCGTCGCCGTAGTACACGACCGGCTGGCCCCGGGTGAGGAACATCAGCGAATTGGCCAGACGGACCCGGGCGCTCAGCGCATCCCCGGCAAAACCCTTGCCCTGCAACATCATCGCGACCCGGCCCATGTCGTGGTTCCCGAGGAAGGTCGTCTGGTTGTAGACATTCGAATCGGCGTCGGTGTACCAGTCGTCGCTGGCGAAGAAGTCGCGCAGCCCGGTGGTCGCCGCGCCGCCGGCGAAGTTCACGGCATTGGACTGGAAGCCGAAGTCGAGGGTGGCCGGCAGCTTGCCCGTCGTCGTGTACTGCGACATGAACTTGGCGCTGGCGTCGTAGACCTCGCCGAACATGAAGAAGTCCGGCTTCCCCGTCGCCTTGGCGTGCGCCAGGATCGCCGGCGCGAACTGCTCCCAGAACTGCAAGTTGACGTGCTTGACGGTGTCGATCCGGAAGCCGTCGATCCCCAGATCCACCCAGGCTTTGTAGATCTCGCCCATGCCATCGACCACATCGGGGTGCTCGGTGAAGAGGTCATCGAGGCCGACGAAATCGCCATACTCGCTGGATTCCCCGGAAAAGGTGGAGTCGCCGCGGTTGTGGTAGAGCGTGCGGTCGTTGAGCCAGGCGGGCACCTTCACGGTCTTATCCGCCTCGGTGCGGTAGACCGGGGTATAGGGGAAGGACACCTGCGGGTCGAGCGGCGGGAAACTCTCGCTGCCGGCATACGCCTTGTCGTCGAATGGCGTGCCGCTCGCGTCCCGGTAGGGCGCGCTCGACTTGGCGACATAGGAGTACCGCTTCTCGGCATAGTCGAGGACGTCCGCCGTGTGGTTGGTGATGATGTCGAAGTAGACCTTCATCCCCTTGGCGTGCGCCGCGCTGATCAGGGCCTTCATCTGCGCATTGCTGCCCAGGTGCGGATCGATCTGGGTGAAGTCGGTGATCCAATAACCGTGATAGCCGGCGCTGGCGTCCGCGCCGCTGCCCTGGACGGGCCGGTTCTTGAAGCTCGGGGTCAACCAGATCGCGGTGGTGCCCAGGCCCTTGATGTAGTCGAGCTTGTTGATTACACCCTTGAGATCGCCACCGTGATAGAAGCCCTTGTCGCTGGGGTCGAACCCGGTGCTCAGCCGGTCGCCGGTCAGGCCACCGCGATCGTTGCTCGTCTCGCCGTTGGCGAACCGGTCCGCCATGAGGAAGTAGAAACGCTCGCGGGTGGGCGCCTTGCGCAAGCTCGAGCCGGCGACCGCCTTGTCCGCGGCGCCGACTCCGCCCGCCAGCGTCATCGGGCGCAGGCCAACCTTGTGGGTGGTGTCGTCATAGGAGAACTGGATTGTGGCCGGCCCCTGCAGGGTCAGCGGGAGGTTTGCCCCACCCGGGGCGCCATAGCTCTCCCCCCAACTGTGGTCGATGGCGACCTTGAACTCATAGCTGCCCGCAGGGACCTCGAAGACCCGCTGGTATGTCGTTGTCCCCGCCACGAGCGTCAGGTCCGTTGCCGCACAATCGGGCGTCCAGTCCGCGCAGTCAGAGATCTCCGACTGCAGGCTGCCCACCAGAGTGGCGGTGCGCTCGGCGGCCTGCGCCGGCGCGGCGACGGGCACCGTCATTCCCATAGCGACCAAGGCCGCGATGGTGAGGGCGACGGGGGTGGGTCGCGTCATACGCATTGTGGGGCTCCTATGCCGCAGCGGGTATCTGCTGCCGGAACATTAGGCGCCCGCTCCGACAACCGCCATGACCTGCGCGGATGAAAGTTCTTGCAGGCCCGGGTAGGCCGGCGTTGTCCCGCCTGGTGAGGTCGGCCGCCGGCTGGGCTGGGGTGCCGCATACCCTGCTGGTATGCCGAGCGAAAACCCTGCCGCTGACCTGCGCCGTGAAACGCTCGCGGTGCGCGCCGGGCTGCGCCGCAGCCAGTTTCAGGAGACGGCCGAGGCCATGTACCTCACCTCGGGATATGTCTATGACAACGCCGCGCAGGCCGAGGCGACCTTCACGGAGGAGATCGATCGCTACTCCTACAGTCGGTATGCCAACCCGACGGTCTCCATGTTTGAGGAGCGGCTCGCCGCGCTGGAGGGCGCCGAGGCGTGTTACGCCACGCCGACCGGGATGTCGGCGGTCTTCGCGGTGCTCGGCGGACTGTGCGCGGCGGGGGACCGGATCGTCGCCGCCAAGGCACTCTTCGGCACCTGTTACGCCATCTGCGCCGAGGTGCTGCCGCGCTGGGGTGTCGAGGCGGTCTTCGTCGACGGCACCAATCTGGACGAATGGC
>CAKZIH010000110.1 GCA_936931335.1 uncultured Nostocoides sp.
CCCCCGCGTCAAGGTCGTCAAGACCAGGGTCAGCCCGCCGTTCAAGCAGGCGGAGTTCGACATCCTGTACGGCCAAGGCATTTCCCGCGAGGGTGGCCTCATCGACATGGGTGTCGAGCAGGGCTTCGTGCGCAAGTCCGGTGCTTGGTACACCTATGAGGGCGACCAGCTCGGCCAGGGCAAGGAGAACGCGCGGACCTTCATGCGTGACAACCCGGATCTGACCAACGAGTTGGAGAAGCGCATCAAGGAAAAGCTCGGCATCGGTCCGCGGGTTGACGCTCCCGCCGAGGTCGCCGAAGTTCCCGTCCAGTTCTGATCGGCGTGTCCGGCGACCAGGTGGACCTGGACCAGCTGCGCGCCGCCGTATCCCGCATCGAGTCGGGTGCGGCGGCGTCGGCTCCCGACGCCGCGCATTCGTCAACGGCTGCCGACCGCAAGACGGAGTCCGATGCGGTCGGGGATGGCGAGTCGGCCCGGGATCCGTATGCCGTGGCGCGCTCCATCGTGTTGCGCCAGCTCACCAATACTCCCAAGACCCGCTCCCAATTGTTCGATGTCCTCATCAAACGGGGCTGCGCGGAAGAGGTGGCCACGGCAGTCCTCGACCGGTTCGCCGAGGTGGGATTGGTCGACGACGCGGCCTATGCCCGCGGCTTGACGCAGACGCGCCGCGCCCGCAAGGGGCTCTCGCGTCGGGCCATCGCCCACGAACTGCGAGGCAAGGGAATCGCCGACGAGGTCGCCGAGGAAGCCCTCGGGGAACTCGACCCGGCCCAGGAAGAAGAGCAGGCCCGGGAGTTGGTCCGATCCCGCCTGCGGCGTCTACACGGACTGGACCGCGAGGTCCAGGTGCGCCGGCTCGCGGGGCTGCTGGCCCGCAAGGGCTACCCGTCCGGGATCGTCAGCCGGGTCGTCTTCGAGGAAGTCGACGCCGCCGCCAAGCACGCCCGGGACTGAACGACCCCGCCGAAATCTCAGCCGCGCCCTCTCCGTCGGCCGAGCCAACTCGGCATCACGACCGCGTCGCGCAGGCGCCGCAGGTGCCGAAGAGCTCGACGGTGTGATCGACATCGACAAAGCCGTGGGCCTGGCTGACCCGGTTCGCCCAGCGCTCCACCGCCTCGCCCTCCACTTCGGCGGTGGTGCCGCATACGCGGCATACCAGGTGGTGGTGGTGCCCGGTCGAGCACGCGCGATAGAGCGCCTCCCCGTCCTCGGTGCGCACCACGTCGACCTCGCCGTCCTGGGTCATCGCCTGCAGGTTGCGATAGACAGTGGCCAGGCCGATGAGGTCACCGGCCTGGCGCAGGCGCTGATGGAGGGTTTGGGCGGAGAGGAACTCTTCCGTGCCCTGCATGGCCGCCGCGATCGCTTGGCGCTGCTTGGTGGTGCGTCGGGTGGTCGCGGTCATGGCCGGGCCTCCTCTAGAGGGTGTCCGTGCTCCTTGGGGTGGTCCCCGTGCTCGTCGTAGTGGTCCCCGTGCGGGGCATGCCGATGTCCGTCGTGCAGATAGTCGACGTGATCCCCGTGCGGGACGGCTTGGTGTCCACAGTTCTCGCGATGCTCGTGGGGATGGTCCGTCGCACGATGCGCCAGTCGCCGGTGGCGCCGGGCGCGGATCGCGGCAAGCGCGCTCAGGCCCAAGAAGATGGCGATCGCCAGGAGCACGATGGTGCCGCCGGTGGCGGTGTCGGCGTAGTAGGAGGTCAGCACTCCGCCGGCGCTGGCGAGCACGCCGATCGCTGCAGCCCAGCGCACGCTGGCGGCGAAGCTGCGGGCCAGCAGTTGGGCCGCCGCATTCGGCAGGATCATCAGCGCGCTGATCAGCAGCAGACCCACAACCCGCATGGATACCACGACGGTGACCGCGGTCAAGACAGCGAGCGTGATGTTGTACCCGATCACCGAGATCCCGACGGCCTGGGCGTATTCCTCGTCATTGGCGACCGCGAACAGCCGCTGCCGCAAGATCACGGTGACCGCCAAGACCACCGCGGCGAGGATGGCGAAGGCCACCAGGTCGCTGGTGCTGGTGGTGAGGATCGCCCCGAAGAGATAGCCGGTCAGACCCGCCGGAGACCCGGCCGGGGACTTGCCGATGAGCACCACGCCCAGGGCGATGCCGCCATAGAACATCACCGACAGCGCCACATCGGCGTTGGCATGACCCTTGATCCGGATGAGTTCGATGGCCACCGCCGCCAGCACGGCGCAGATCAACGCGCTGAAAACCGGCTGAGATCCGGTGAGCACGCCCACCGCCACCCCGGCGAGGGCGACGTGCCCCAGGCCGTCCCCGATCAGCGACATTCGGCGTTGCACCAGGAAGACGCCGACCAGCGGGGCGGCGACCCCGACGAGCACCGCGGCCACCAAGGCGGCGCGCATGAAGCCCAGCGTGAACAGTTCCATCAGAACCTCGCCTCCCGTGTCGCTCGCAGCGGATGCGGAGTCGGCAGGGCGACGGCCGGCTCCACGCTCGGCGCCACGTACGGATGGCCGTGGCCCGCGTGTGGGGCATGGTCCCGGGCATAGGCGGCGGGGCTTCCGTCGAAGGCGATGCCGCCTTCTTCGACACAGGCCACCCGGGTCACCGCGGCGCGCAGCGCCTCCAGTTCGTGGGTGACGATGAGCATCGAGGTGCCCTTGGCCGCCAGGGCGGCCAGGACGTCGGCGAGGACGTCTTGGCTGGCGGCGTCGACCCCGGCGGTCGGTTCGTCCATCACGAGCAGGTCGGGTTGCTGGGCCAGCGCCCGCGCGATGAGTACTCGGCGCTGCTGGCCGCCGGAGAAGGCGGCCACCTCGAAGTCCGCCCGGTCCGCAAGGCCCACCGCGGCCAGCGCGTCGTCGACGATGGCAGCGTCGGCGCGGGTACCGGGTCGCCACCACGGCCGGCGGGGCAGGCGGCCCACCTGGACGATCTCCCGGGCCGTGGCCCGCACCGCGGCCGACAGGCTGTGCTGTTGCGGGACATAGCCGATCTGCGAACGGTCGTGGAAGTCGGCCAGCGGGGTTCCGAAGAGCCGCGCCTCGCCGCCCAAGTGGTCGACCAGGCCGAGTAGTCCCCGGACCAACGTGGACTTGCCCGCGCCATTGGGACCGAGCAGCGCGACCACCTCGCCCGGGTCGATGCGCAGATCGATGCCGGCGACTATCGGTTCGCCGTCATAGCCGAAGGCCGCGTCCCGCAAGGCGATCAGGGCCTCGCCGGCCGATTCGCCGGCTCGCTTCATGGGTGAGTGTGTCATCGGCAGCCTTGTCCCTTCGTCAGCACCGAGAGATTGCCGCGCATCACCTCGAGGTAGTCCGCTCCGGCCGAATCGTCGGTGATGCCCTCGACCGGGTCGAGGACCGCGGTGGCCGCACCGGTCTCCCGGGCGATCGTCTGCGCCAGCGCCGGGCTGGCGAGGGTCTCGGTGTAGATCGTCCCCACCTTGGCCTCACGAACCACGGCGATGATGTCGGCCAGGGCCGCGGCGCTGGGTTCGCTGTCCGGCGATAGGCCGGCGATGGCGTGCTGCTCCAATCCGTAGCGGTGGGCCAGGTACCCGAAGGCGGCGTGGCTGGTCACCAATTCGGTACTGCGGCAACCCGTCAACTCGCGTTGGTAGTCCGCGTCGAGCGCGTGCAGGTCGGCGACGAGCGTGCGCACATTGCTTCGGTATGTCGTGGCGCGCGCCGGATCGATCGCGGCGAGCCGGTCGGCCATCGCCTCGGCGACATCCGCCATGCGGATCGGGTCCAGCCAAAAATGTGGATCGAGACCGCCGTGGTCATGACCGTCCCCGTGGCTGTGCCCCGCATCGTCACTGTGCCCCGCATCGTCACCGTGCCCTGCATCGTCACCGTCCTCGGTTTCCGCGCGTGCCGCGTCGGAATCGATCGCGTGCGCATCCCCGGCCTCCTCGTGGGCATGCGTGGCGGTCTCGTCGGCGATCGAGAGCAGCCGGGCGGAAGCGGCCACGTCATACGCCGTGCTCAACTCGGCACTGGCAATCGCGTCGTCGACCGCGGGCTGGAGCCCCTTCTCGTAGAAAACGATCCGCGCGGAACGGATCTGCACCAACTGCCGCACGCTCGGTTCCAGGTCGTGCGGTTCCACTCCGGGCCGCGCCAACCCGGTGACCGCGACCGCGTCACCACCGATTCGCTCGGCGAGGTATTGCACCGGGTACAGGGCGGCAACCACGGCCAGCCGGCCATCATCGGCCGGGGACGCGGATGGTGCGCAGGCGCCGGTGAGGGCGACCGTCGCCGCCGCCGCGCCGCTCAGCCATCTCTTCATGACAATCATTCTCAACATAGTGAGAATGATTGTCAATTGCGCCAGCCGCGCCGGCCGGGCTATCCCGCCATGGCGAGCGCGAGCGGCAGCACCCCGGGCGCACCGGCCTGCCGCAGAACCCGAGCGGCGGCCGTCATCGTCCAGCGAGAATCGACCAGGTCGTCCACGAGGAGCAGGGGACCCGGTGCCTGTGCGACCGCCTCGGCGACCTGCGGGGGTACGGCAAAGGCCTCGTGCACCGCCGCCAGACGAAAGGCGCTATTGCCACCGGACTCACCTCGCGGCCCCGCCCCGGTCAACTCCAACATGCCGAGATCCCGCAACCGGCCAATCTCGGCCAGCCCGGACACCAGGGAGGAGATCAGCACCGGATGCCGCCGAGACGGTATGCCGATCACCCCCACCGGCCGGGTCTGCCAGTTCCAGCCGGCCAGCACCGCCACGAGCGCCCGCACCAGTTCCGGCGGCGCCGGCTGATCCTCGCGCAACACCGCGCGCAGCCGCCCGCCCCAGCCCAGATCGCTGAGCCGGGCTAGCGCCCGCCCGGGCTCGGACTGCTCGTCGGCGGCGATCCGACCCTTGAGGTTCACGCCGAGCCGGTCCATCCCGGTCGGCCACTGCGAGCGGGGTTCGATGACCACCCCCACCCGATCCAACTGCTCCTTGGCGGCACCCACCACCCGGTCGGGGATCTCCACCGGGAACCACACCCCGGCGCAGTTGTCGCAGCGCCCACAGTCGGTGGCCGAGGGATCGTCGAGGACCTCCTGCAGGAAGGCCATCCGGCACTCGCTGCTCGCCTCATACCGGATCATCTGCTCCTGCTCGGTGCGCCGCTGCGCGGCGACCCAGTCATAGCGCTGCGCGTCATAGGTCCACGGCATACCGGTGGCGGCCCACCCGCCGCTGACCCGCCGCACCGCGCCATCGACGTCCAGCACCTTGAGTAGCAGTTCGAGCCGGGTGCGCCGCACGTCGACGATCGTTTCCAGCGCCGCGGTCGACAAGGGACGGCCCGCCTCGGCCAACACGGTGAGCACCGCTTCGGCCTGTTCCTGGCGCGGCATGGACACCGAGGCGAAGTAGCTCCAGATGTCCCGGTCCTCCGGGCCGGGCAGCAGCAGCACATCCGCGCGCTCCGTGGCGCGCCCGGCACGGCCGACCTGCTGGTAATACGCCACCGGCGACGACGGCGCCCCGAGGTGCACGACGAACCCGAGATCGGGTTTGTCGAACCCCATACCCAGGGCAGAGGTCGCCACCAAGGCCTTGACCTCGTTCTCGCGCAGGGCGCGCTCTAAGCCCTCGCGGTCGGCCGGGTCGGTGCGCCCGGTGTAGGCCGCCACCCGGTGTCCGGCCTGCGCCAATGCCGCGGCCACATCCTCCGCACCGGCCACCGTCAGCGCATAGATGATCCCGCTGCCCGGCAGGGACTCCAGGTGGGCCAGCAGCCAGGCCAGCCGCTGCTCGGGGGCCAGGGAGCGCAGCACCCCCAGCCGCAGGGAGTCTCGGGCCAACCCACCGCGGATCGTGGCCACCTCGTGGCCACCGATCTCCAATTGAGCCGCGACATCGGAGACCACCCGAGCATTCGCGGTGGCCGTAGTGGCCAGCACCGGAGTGTCCGTCGGCAGGGTCGCCAGGATGTCCTGGATGCGCCGGTAGTCCGGCCGGAAGTCGTGCCCCCAGTCGCTGATGCAGTGCGCCTCGTCGACCACGAGCAGGCCACAACTGCGCGCCAGCCGGGGCAGCTGCTCCTCCCGGAAGCCGGGATTGTTGAGCCGCTCCGGGGAGACCAGCAGGACATCCACCGCATCCTGCGCGAGCGCGGCGTTGACCTCCTCCCACTCGGTGGCATTGGCGGAGTTGATGGTTACCGCCCGGATTCCGGCGCGCGCAGCGGCAGCCACCTGGTCGCGCATCAGGGCCAGCAGGGGGGACACGATGACCGTGGGCCCGGCCCCCTGCGCCCGGCGCAGCGCCGTCGCCACGAAATAGACCGCGGACTTGCCCCACCCGGTGCGCTGGACCACCAGCACCCGGCCCCGCCGCGCGACCAGTGCGTCGATCGCCTCGAACTGCCCCTCGCGGAAGTGCGCCTGCGGGCTGCCCACCAACCGCTGCAGAGCCGCCGCGGCTTGGTCCGCGAGATCCGGGGAATCGGGTGCAGCGTCCGTGCCGATGTCCATGCCCCGACCGTATGCGGTGCCACCGACACCCCAAACCGGCTATCCACAGGCCGGCCCAAAGGTGGGGCGAGCACTCGACATACGGGCTGGGGGCTCGTGACCAACTACCCTGGACGGTGCGATGAAGGTCTACGACGTGCGCACTCACGGGTGCCAGATGAATGTCCACGATTCCGAGCGCCTGTCCGGCTTGCTGGAGACGGCGGGCTATGTCGACATCGAGAGCCTCCCGCCGCAGC
>CAKZIH010000111.1 GCA_936931335.1 uncultured Nostocoides sp.
CTACGTCTACGTCATGGGACGCACCGACGACGTCCTCAACGTCGCCGGGCACCGCCTGTCCACTGGCTCCATCGAGGCCGCCCTCGCCGGCCACCCGGCGGTGGCCGAGTGCGCGGTGATCGGGGTCGCCGACGAACTCAAGGGGCAGGTTCCGCGCGGGCTGGTGGTGCTCAAGGGCGGCTATGACGCAGCCACCCAGGGCGAGACGCTTACCACCGAACTCGTCCAGCGGGTGCGCTCGGAGGTCGGCGCCGTGGCCTCGCTCAAACGGGTGGATATCGTTGCGGCACTGCCCAAAACCCGCAGCGGCAAGATCCTGCGCAAGACGATGCGCGAGATCGCCGACGGCAAGACCCCGGTCGTCCCGGGCACCATCGAGGATGCCTCGGTGCTCGACGCGCTGACCGAGACCCTGCGTACCTCCCGCGGGTGAGGTCGGCCGGGTGGGCCGGCATACGGAACTTTGGGCGGTATTCACCTGCGCGCGCTCGGCTGCCGCGTCAAGATCGCCCTACCTGGGCACTGGGCCCGGCCTTGACTGGAGGTATGACGTGAGCACTCGCCGAAGCATCCTTGCCACCGCTACCGCGGCGACCCTCGCCACGATGGGCCTGATCGCCCCGGTGTCCGATGCCACAGCCGGGCGGGTATGCCGCGGCACCATGGGCCCCGGGTATGTCAGTGGCCCGGTCCAGGTGCCCGCCGGAGCGACCTGCACCAGGAATGCCTCGTCCTGCAGGGTTCCGTCAACGTGGGGGCGGATGCCCCCTGATCGCCTCGGCCACCTCGATCAGCGACGACCTCACCAGCGTCGGACACCGCCGGGTGGACCTGCGCACGGTCGCCGTCAGGGGCGCGACCACCCTGACCGTCGGCGCCACGATCACCGTGGCCAGCAGCTCGTTCGACGGCAATGTCACGCTGAACAAGAACACCAAGCCGGGCGCGAAGTCGCTGCGCGACAGCGCCATCAAGGGGAAGCTGTCCTGCACCGCCAACACCCCGGCGCCCACCGTCCGGGTGACCGTCAAGGGCGGTCGATTCGGGCAGTGCGCCGGCGCCTGAGCTGAGCGACGCCTCTCGCCGGCCAGCTTCCCCCGGGAACGTTGACCTTGACCCCACTTGCAGCAGGGGGAAGCGCAACCTTTCGGCAGCCGGAGAGAAACCAGTGACCTGCCGCGGAGTGAGCGGGGTGGGGGCACCGCATACCGGCGGTGGCAGGGTGGGGGCGTGGGAGGTGTGCTCGAAGGGTTCACGACGCTGATCGTGGTGATCGCGGTCGGCTGGCTGCTCGGGCACTTCGGCGTGCTGGATCTGGGCGATCAGCGGATGCTCGCCAACCTGTCCTTCCTCGTCGGCAGCCCGGCGCTCCTGCTCACCGTGCTCGCCGAGGCCGACGTCCGCTCCCTACTCTCCCAACAACTTCTGGCGACCATTGCCGGGGTGCTCGTACCCGCCGGGCTGTATGTGGCGGTAGCCCGGCTGCGCTGGCGGCGGCCTTTGGGACATGTGGTGATCGGGACGCTGTCCTCGGCATACGTCAATGCGGGCAATCTCGGGTTGCCGCTGGCGGCATACGTCCTCGGCGACGCGGCACTGGTGGCCCCGACCCTGTTGCTGCAATTGCTGGTCCTGCAGCCGGTCGCCTTCACCGTGTTGGACCACGACCGGGCCGGCAGCGGGCGGATTCGGCCATGGTCGGTACTGCACACCGCGCTGACCAATCCGATGACCCTGGCCTCGCTGCTCGGGGTCGCGCTCTCGCTGACCGGCACCACTCTGCCGCGGCCGGTGCGCGATCCGATCGAACTGATCGGCGGGCTCGCCGTGCCCGCCATGCTCATCGGGTATGGCGTTGCCCTGCGCCTCGGGCCCCGGTTCGGCGGCGGCGCTCCCGCGGAGGTCGCCTACACCGCCATCCTGAAATCGGTGGTGCAGCCGCTGGTTGCCTACCTGGTGGCCCGCTACGCGCTCGGCCTGAGCGGGCACGCGCTGCTCGCGGTCACCGTCACCTCGGCGCTGCCCACGGCGCAAAACATCTTCACCCACGCCACCCGCTATCACCGCGCAGAGGCGCTGGCTCGGGACACCATCTTGGTGACCACCGTGACCTGCGCCCCCGTGGTGCTGCTCATCGCGGCGCTCCTGGGCTGAGGCATCAAGCGATCGGCCCAAAGCACCGCGACGCGGCGAGCGGAGGTGGTCAGCGGCCCCGAGTCAGCGGCCCCGTGTCAGCGAGCTGCTCAGCGACGCCGGCGGGCGGTGCCAAAGATCGAGCGGGTGATCTCGCGGCCGATGACCGTGCCGGCCGAGCGCATCATCGATTTGAAGGCGCTCGACTTGACCACGGTCTCGACCATGCCCGGGTCCTCGCGCTCGCTGCGCGAGTTGCTCTTGCGCCCCCGGGGCTGCTCCGGTTCGGGGGCCTGGGGTGCGGGAATGCGCTGACCCGGGCCAGCATCCTGGCGCGCGTCGTGGGGTGCATCCTGCGGTCCGTCACCGACCGGGGCCTGCTGTAGGCGCCGGGTGAGGATCTCGTAGGCCGACTCCCGGTCGGCGACCGCGGCATACTTCGTGCTCAGCGACGACCCGGCGACGATGGCATCGACCACCGCCGGCTCGCTGGGAGCCATCAACGACTGCGGTGCGCGCATCATCGTCCAGGCGACGGGCGTCGGCGCTCCGGTCTCCGAGAGCACGGTGATCACCGCCTGGCCGGTGCCCAGCTGGGTGAGCAACTTCTGCAGGTCGTATGCGGTGTGCGGATAGGTCGACACCGCCGCCTTGAGCGCCTTGGCGTCTTCGGGGGTGAATGCGCGCAGTGCGTGCTGCACCCGGTTGCCCAACTGGGCGAGCACATCGCGCGGCACATCCTTGGGCGACTGGGTCACAAAGAAGACCCCGACACCCTTGGAGCGGATCAGGCGCACGGTCTGCTCGATGGACTCCTGGAAGGCCTTGGATGCGTCGTTGAAGAGCAGGTGCGCTTCATCGAAGAAGAAGACCAGCTTGGGCTTGTCGAGATCCCCCACCTCGGGCAGGTCGTGGAAGAGGTCGGCCAGCAGCCACATCAGGAAGGTGGAGAAGAGCGCCGGGCGGTCCTGGACCGCGGGCAGCTCGAGGCAGGTGATCAGCCCCTTGCCATCCGGCGCGGTGCGCAGCAGATCCCGGGTGTCGAACTCCGGCTCGCCGAAGAAGACATCCGCGCCCTGGTCCTCGAAGGCGATCAGCTCGCGCAGGATCACCCCGGCCGTGGCCTTGGACAGACCGCCGAGGTTCTTCAGCTCCGCCTTGCCCTCATCGGAGGTCAGGTGCGAGATCACCGCGCGCAGGTCCTTGAGGTCCAGCAGCGCCAGGCCGTTCTTGTCGGCATAGTGGAAGACCAGCCCGAGACTGGACTCCTGGGTCTCGTTGAGCCCCAGGACCTTGGCCAGCAGCGTGGGGCCGAAGGCGGTGATCGTGGAGCGGATCGGCACCCCCTTGCCCTGCCCGCCCAGGGACAGGAACTCCGTCGGGTATGCGGTGCCCACCCACTCCTGGCCGATGTCCGCGCTGCGCGCGGCGATCTTCGGGTTGCTTGCGCCCGCCGTGGCCAGGCCGGACAGGTCGCCCTTGATGTCGGCGAGGAAGACCGGAACCCCATTCCCGGAGAGCTGCTCGGCCAGCAACTGCAGCGTCTTGGTCTTGCCGGTGCCGGTGGCGCCGGCGACCAGGCCGTGGCGGTTCATCACGGCCAGCGGGATGCGGACGGGGGCATCGGCATACGCCTGGCCATCGACGACCGCGGCACCGAATTCGACCGCCGGGCCCTCGAAGGAATAGCCCTCGCGGATCTCGGCGGCGAGCGCCTCGGCCGCGCCGTCGCCCCGGGCTGGGGCGTCCACGGCTTCCGCGACGCTACCCTGGGCCTTCGACACCGCAGGGTCGGCAACATTGTGCGAGCCGGTGGCGTCAAGCGGAGCAGTGGGCTCAGTTGCCGCGGCCGCGTCCTCGGACGGGGTCGATGGGGGTGTCTGGGTCACGCGAGTCAATCTAGACGGTGGGGGCGCAAAGTTCCCGGAGCACACCGGCCCGCGGGCCAGGGGAAGGGAAATGCGAGATGCCTGCCCAGGTTGTCGCAGGGTCGCCACGCCGCACTCGCCAGATCCGCGCGGCAGTGACCTTGCTGCTCACGCTGGCTTTCCTCGGGGTGGCCTTCTACAAGGCCTACTCCTACATCCAGGAGGACACCCGCTCCCCCGCTGCCGCGGCCGCGGACTGCACCATCGGCAGCGCGGCCAAGCCCAGCGACACCGTGGTCAATGTGTATAACGCGAGCAAGCGACCCGGGCTGGCCGCCGATGTCGCGCGCCAGTTGCGCGAGCGCGGCTATCAGGTCGGCGATATCGACAACGACCCCTTGAAGAAGAAGGTCACGGATCCGGCCGTCATCCGTTATGGCAAGCCCGGCCTGGCCAATGCCCGTGCCGCCCGCCTGGCCATCAAGGCCGCCAAGTACAAGCAAGACGATCGCACGGACACCTCGGTGGATCTGGTGCTCGGGGACAGCTTCAAAGCACTGAACCCGCAGCCGTCCTGCAGCGCCAAAGCCTGAACCACCCAGGCCTGAACCACCCCTGGCCCGGTATACCGCCCGCGCCCCGCGGGCGGCATACCGGGCTCAGCGGTGGGTACTGAACTCAGCGGTTGGTGCTGAAGACCGAGGTGTCGCTGGCGCTGAGGTTGCCGGCGGCATCCCAGGAGCGCACGGTCACGGCATAGGTACTGCGGGCCTGCGCACCGATCAGCGGGAACCACCAGCGCCCGTTCTTGACGTCGCCGCCCTGGATGCCCGCGGTGGTGTACTGCTTGGTGGTGGTCCAGGTGGCAATCCGCCCGTCCCACCACAGCTTGCTCCCGCGATCCTGGACGGCCACCTCGACGGTGCCATTGCGCAGCCCGTCGCTGACCGTGCCCGAGATGGTGACCGGGGCGGTGACCTGCGCGTTGTTGCCGGGTGAGCCGATGGAGACCTGCGGCGGCGTGGTGTCGCTCTTGGGGAAGCCCTTGGTGTCGAAGACCTGGATCCGGTCATTGCCGGCATCGGCGACATAGAGCTTGCCGGCGCCGTCGTGGGTCAGGCCGGAGGGGTTCTGGAACTGCCCCGGGCCGGAGCCCGCAGATCCGAACTCGCCGACGAATTGCCCGTCCCGCGTATAGACGATGACCACGGAGCGGTCCGCATCGGTGACATAGAGCAGGCCGCCGACGATGTCGATATCCCACGGGTTGAGGAACTGCCCGGCGTCGCTGCCCCGGCTGCCGATCACCGCGGGCGAACCCTGCTCGCCATTGGCGGTGTAGTGATAGACCCGGTCGTCGTACCACGAGCTGACATAGATGTCCCCGCTGGCCGGGTCCACGGCCACGCCGGCGGCGCGCACGTTGAGCTTGCCCTCGGTCGCTCCGGTGGCGGCGTCCAGGATGCGCACCTCACCGCCGTTGGCGTCCCCGACATACGCCTTGCCATTGCCGAACTCGATGTCGATCGGCTCGCTGAAGCCCTTGAGGTCCTTGACCATCCCGAAGGTGGGGCTAACCATGCGCACCAGGCTGGAGGTGGTGTTGGCGATCCACATCCGGCCATTCCCTGGCTGAATGGCGATGCCGCGCGGGTAGTTCAGGCCCTGCGGGGCGGTGCTGCTGCGCCGGCCCCACATCTGGTTGGGCGAGCCGTCGGAGTTGAACCGCTGCACCCGGTGGTTGTTCTGCTCCACCACATAGATGCCCTTATTGCTCGGGCTGACCGCCACATCGCGCGGCAGGGCCAAGGCACCCTTGGGGGCGTCCTGCGGCGGACTGGGGTAAGCGGCGACGAAACTGCCGGAGGCGGTGAACTTCAACAGCCGGGTGTTGCCATAGTCGGCCGCCCAGACATTGCCCGAGGCGTCCACGGTGATCTGGCGGGCCCCATCACCGAACTCTCCAGGGCCGGTCCCCAACGAGCCGAAGCTGCCCAGGCTCTCACCGGTGTCGGCGTTGAACCGCTCGATCTGGCCGGCATTGGCATCCACGACATAGAGGACGCGGGTGTTGGCGTTGAGCGCCACCCCGCGCAGGTCTCCGGTGAAGCGGTCGGCGGGGATCGTCCGGTGCGGCGTGAAATCGGCGTTGAAGATGACAACCCGCTTGTTGGCGGTGTCCGCGACATAGATGCGCCCATTGGTGGGGTCGACGGTCAGGCCGGTGATCCACCGGATCTGCCCGCCGCCGGTCCCATAGCTGCCGCCGTGTGCCACCTCGGTGACGGTGCTGCTGGTGTCCGAGAGCCGGTACTTGCGGATCTGCGGCGGGTTGGTGGCAGAGTTCCAGGAGTGACTGTCGCTGACGTAGAGATAGCCATTGGCGTCCACGGCCATCCACGCGTGATAGCGCGCGGTGAGCTTGTATTCGCGCACGAAATGGCCGGCGGCGGTGAACTTGGCGACATAGCCGGCGTTGTCGCGGGAGTGGTCGGAGACATAGATCGATCCGTCCCGCGGGTCCACCGCGATGCCCTCGGGCTGACCGCGCCGGTCGGAGGCCGAGCGATAGAAGGAGCCGAGCAGCGTGCCGCCGGTGGAGAAGCGGCGTACCTGGTAGTTGAGATAGTCACCGGCCAGGATCTCGCGGGTCACCGGGTTGTATGCCGCACCCCAGGCATAGAGCCCGGCACTGCCGCGGGCGCCGATGGCGCGCACGAAGGTGGGGGTGGTCCACGCGGCACGCAACTGGGCGGAATCGGCCGCGGGAGGTGCGGGGGTGGCGGTACCCGAAGCACCCGAAGCGGGGAGCATGGCCGCCAACGGCAGCATGGCCACGGCGACGCTCAGGGCGGCACGACGCCCACGGCGGCCAGGGGCGGACGGGCGCACAGCAGTGAGGGGAGCAGCAACTGGCATACCCTCCATGGTGACATGGGCGGCAGACAGCCTCGGACCACCGTGCAGAGGAGTCGGATGTGAGTTCGCATCTTGCCTGTTCCTGGGCTTTCGCGCCGTGGCGGCATGAGGGGGCGACCACCGCCGCGGCCTGGTTGACCGCCGCGGGTCGCGACGGATGCGATGTGATCCGGGCCGACCTCGAC
Source organism: uncultured Nostocoides sp. (assembly GCA_936931335.1). Classification (GTDB taxonomy): domain Bacteria; phylum Actinomycetota; class Actinomycetes; order Actinomycetales; family Dermatophilaceae; genus Nostocoides_A. Next base: position 7,106 of record CAKZIH010000111.1, read on the forward strand.
GCGGTGGTGCCGCGCGAAACGCCCCGGCCGGCGATCGATGCCACGCTGGGACGCACCGCCAGCCTGCCTGGCGCGGACCGGATGCCGCTGACCTGGGCGCAGCTGGAGGCGTATGCCGAGGCGGCCGTCACCACCTCGCGCCGCTGGGCCGGCGACGACGGCTGGGCGGACGGATATTCGGGCCCCGTCGGGCTGGTCGATCACCTGGTGATGGCGCTGCTGCGCTCCCGCTCGCTGGTCGGCCGGTGGACCGCCCACGTCATCGATCTGCCGACGCACGAGGCGGACGGCTCGCGACGGTTGGCGGAGGTGACCGACGGACCGCTGCGCGAGGTGGTCACCGCGCTGCCCGGGATGAACCCCCGCGGGCCGCTGGTCGCGGATTGGATTGTGGCGCTGATCGCCACTGCGGACGAGGTGCTCGTCGGCACTCCCGCGCTGGCGAACGCCTTGGAACTTCCCCAGGCCCGGGTATGGCAGCGTCCCGGCGTGCTGGTCCCGCCCGGTTATCGGCGCGAACGCACCCCGGGACTGATCTGCGCCCTCGACCCGGCGCGGTTGGCGACGCTCGGGCCGGTGCTCACGGCATACGGAATGCTCAGCGAGGCGGAGATGCACCGACTCCCGCTGCACCTGGTGACCAATGACCCGGGTGCCATCGGCGCCGAACTGCGTCGGCGCGGGCTCGAGGCCCGGGTAACGGTGAGCGCGGATTCGACTCCGATGGTGCGCACCGGCGCGGACTGGGCGCTGGTGCTCGACCTACCGCGCCCGGACGGTATGCCGTGGTCCCCCGCCGGCATCCCCGAACTCGCCGATCACACGGCCTCCGGCACCCCGGTGATCCTGGTGTGCGAGCAAGATTCGCCGCTCAGCCGGCTGCCGGTGGCCTATCACGCCCCGACGGACCACCCGAGCGCCGTCTTCGCGGTGCTGCGCCGGTTGGCGGCCACCGCGGCCTGACCGTGCTCCCGGCCCCGCGGTGGGCGGTTGCGCGGTGGGCGGTTAGCGGTTAGCGGCCCAGGATCGCGTCCAGATACTCGGTCGAGGTGGCGCCGCCACGACAGAGTTGGTCCGCGCTCGCCCGCACCGCGGCGGCCTCCGCGGCCCAGGCGTCGGGCTCGGCGAACCGCAGGATCCGCGCCGCGGCTTCCTGCGGAGTGGCCACCACCCAGTCGGGAGTGTCGGCATAGATCGCGCGAGCACCGCCGACGGCCTGCACCTGCGGCCAGTCGCGGATCACCGGGATTGCCCCGGATGCGGCCGCCTCCACGACCCCCACCGGCCAGCCTTCGACGTGCGAGGTCGACAGGGCAAAACCGCACTCCTGCAAGGCTTCTTCGAGCCGGGAGGTGAAGCCGACCCAGCGAATGTGGTCACGCAGATCGGGCTCGGCGGCTCGGCGGCGGAAGCGCTCGGCATATGCGCGCGCACTGGGAGCGGTGAGATCCCCGAAGTCGCGGCCAATGAGGTGCAGTTCCCAGTCGGGGTCATGCCGAAGCAGTTCCGCGAGGATGTCCAGGGCGAAGATCGGGTCCTTCACCCGGCGGCCCCAGCCGACCAGGGCCAGGCGCCGGGATGCACCATCGGTCTTGGGCAGCCGGTAGCGGTCCACGTCGATGACGTTGTTGAGCACCCGCAGCGGCACGGGGAGGTCGCCACCCGGCGGGGTGATCTGCCCGGCGAAGGCGTCGCGGACGTGGTCGGCGACCAGGATCACCTCGGCCACCGCGGTGAAGTCGACGAACTGATGCCAGACCCGCATGGCGTCCACCCGATGCACCCGGACGACCAGGCGGGTGCCGGGCGGCGCCAGCAGGCTGGCCAGGGCGGCGGCCGGGTCGCACCAGTCGGCGAAGACCACGTCGGCGCCAGCGATCTGGCCAGCGAGTGCCGCGACCTGGGTCCCGGCGTTGGCATCCTCCGGCAGGCCGGCCCAGCCATCCGGATCGACCAGACGCAACCACTGGCTGAGGAAGCCCTCGGTGAGATTGTGGCGGCTCAGCAACGAGCCCAGGGCCTCGCGCGGGACGGCATGCAGGTCCACGTCCGCCTCGCGCAGCAGGGCGACAACGGGGCCGGCGAAATCCCCATACGCCCCGGGCAGGACCACCACGCGCGGTGACCCGTCACCGGGTGTCGTTGGGTCGTCAGTGGCCCATTGGTTGTCGGGGATCGGTTGGCTGCCGGCGGCCGACTGGTCTACGGGGGCCGACTGGTCGACGGGGGCGGCGGGGCGCGGACGGCGGGCCACGGCGTCGCGCAGGTAGACCGCGAATGCCGAGTCCCGCCATGACGCCAGATGTCCGGCGGGATCGTCGATCAGGCGGCTGCGTTCGGAGTCGGTATGGAGTTCGCCATTGAAGAGCAACCGCAGACCGGCGGTCGCGAGCCGGACCGCGTCCTCGGGGCGGGCGTCGCGGCGAGCCTCGTCGGCCGCGGCGAAGGCCGCGGCTGCCGCATCGGAATCCGTTGCCCGCCACGGTGATCCGAGGGAGATCTCGCTGGAGCGCAGGATCGCATCGATGCCCTGGGCGTCCCGGTCCGCGGCGGGCAGCCGGGCCAGCTCATCAGCCAGCGCGGCGATCTCGGTGTTCCCGCCCTGGGCCTGCAGGACCGCGAGCGCGCGCCCCAGGGTCGCCACCAGCGGTGGGCGGGCAGCCTCCTGGAGCCTTTCGGCCCGACTCCCAGATCCGGGTGCGAGCAGGTCGACGGCCTCGGCGACCAGGGCCGCAGTGGCCGGGCGGCGGGAACCACGCCCGGAGGCCCGGGCGAGCAGGGAGATGAGCTGATCGGCTCGCACCTGGGCGGCCGCCTCGCTCCAGGGCTGGACCGTGATCGGCTGCTCGCGCACGGCACTGCGCCCAGAATTCACCAAGCCGTCGGGTACCACCAGCGTCGCGGTGCGGGCCAGGGCGGCGGCGGCATCCTCATGCGATGACAGTGCCTCGACCAGTCGCTTGCCCGGGGAGGCGATCGACCCGCCGCCGAACCACCCCTGCGCCCCCAGTGCCACCTGCGTCGCGGTGACCGGCAGGGTGGCCACCGGCTTGCCGCGGTGCACGACGATCAGCTCGTCGCCCTCTTCGGCGTGCACCTGCGACCACATACCGGCAAGCATTCGCATGGCCGCGGGGTCCTCGGCCAGCAACAGCGTCGCCCGACGTTCCACCGGTACGGGCTCGCTCGGCGCCATTCTGGGTTCGGATAGAGGCACCTCCGCCGCCGGTATGTCGCTCTCCCCCGCCACCGGCTCCCCGGCCGGGATCCCATTCCCGCCCGGTATGGCGTTCTCTACCACCGGAACCGGCCCGGCCAGTTCGGCGCCGGTCGCCCCGGATTCGGGATCGTCGGTCGCCGAGCCATCGCTGCCCGCGGCGGCCATTACCGCGGCTTCTTTGGTGTCCGGGCTGGCCGCCTGGTGGCCAGAGTCGGCAGCAAGATCGGCCTGGGCGGCGCGGTCCGTCTGGTCGGCGGGGTCGGCCTGGCGGGCAGGGTCGGCCTGGCCGGCAGGATCGGTCTGGCCGGCAGGTTCGGTCCGGGGCGCATCGCCCGCGGCGACTGCGGTGTGATCCGCAGGCGCTGGCTCAGCCGGCACGTCAGCTTCCGTAACCGATTGCGCCGCAGCGGCTTCCGCCTGGCGCGCGGCCGCCTCGGAGGCGGCGGTCCCGGCCCCGCTCTCGGCGAGCAATTCGCCGAAGGTGCGGATCGGCAGGCCCGAATCCTTGGTCCACGCGGTCGCATGCTTGCGCATCAGCGCGACGATCTCGATGTCGCGGCCGAAGAGTTCGCGGCCCTCGGCGAGCACCGCCGGATAGTCGACATCGGGGTCGAGCTCTTCGATGACCAGGACGATCTTCGCGGCGTCCACGCGTGGGGAATCGAGGCTGGGCACTTCCAGCAGGCCCGGGGTCAGGATGGCCAGGACGTCCGCGCTGACCGCGTCGGTGGCGCTGATCAGCTCGAGGCGCCCGGCCATCGGCAGTTCCATGCTCTCCGGCAATGGATTTGGCCGTCGCGGGCGTCCGAGCGTGGGGTCCTCCTGGAAGATCATCGCCGCCGGACCGTCGGTGGGCAGCAGGTGCCGCCGGGTCAACCCGGGGTTGGCCAGCGGGTTTTCCACGCTCAGGTCGGCGAGGAAGACGGCGCGGAAGTGCGTGGGCAGCGCCGGCGCCCCCGGCAGCCGACGCCGGAAAGACCGCGGCGCCGGGAACGCCCGCCGCCGCAACTGGGGACCGGGCAGCAGCGGGGGGCGGGAGGGCTCCATACCGGCATGGAAGGCACGGAAGGCGGCACGATAGAGCACCCGGTCCGGGGACATCCATTGCAGCCGGAAATCGCTGCGCGACAACGATCCTCCGCGCAGACGGGTGATCGCCAGCGGGGTGAGCGTGTCCGCGGTCGGGCCGAGTCGGCGCTCGATCCGCTCGTGGTACTCGCTGTCGGCGCCCTTGCGGACGGTGTCGAAGACCCCGATGGTCTCCACCGTGGTGCGGCGCATCATCAGCGAGGAGGCATTGCGGCGCTGCGACTCCTTGCCCAGCCACTGCAGGCTCAGGTCGTCCAGCGCGCGAATGGCGTCGCTGCGACTGGCCGGGGCCAGCGGGCGCTCCAGGAGCAGGCGGACCTGGTCGGCGATGCGTTCGGGGTGGCTCCAGTCGTCGGAGTCCTGGGTGGTGATGAACCGCCCGCGTGCCTGATTGAGCGCCTCATTGCGGCCCAGGTAACTACCGCCGTTGACGGGCATGGTGATGACCCGCACCCGTTCGTCGATGGCCGCCGCCTGCTCGATGATCTCGGCATACGCGGGCCCGGAGGCGTCATCGACCAGCAACAATTCGAAGTTGCCATAGCTCTGCGCCGCCATCGAACGGATCGAGTTGAGCAAACCCTCGTCGGGCGCATAACAGGGCACGATGATCGTCACCAGCGGCCCGTCGACGGACGGCCCCGTCGGCGCGGACAGGCCGTCGAAGGGATGCAGCGCCGCCACATCGACGCTCACCGGCGCGCGGTCGGCCTCGCGGATCCGAGCGTTGAACAACTGCAACCACGCGGACATCGCCGCGGCGGTGGGTTCCTGACCAGTGGCGAAGGGATTGGCCAGGTCGGTGCGCAGGTCCGCCGCCTGCGCCTTGGTCAGCGGGAGTTGCTCGACGAGCCGTCGGACGGCCGCGAAGTCCCGGTCGAACCAGGCGAGTTGAGCGGCCAACTGGGCCGACCCGTCGGCATCCTCGAAGGCCGAGCGTCCCACCCGGGCGAGAATGTCCTCGTATGCCGTGCGCGCCAGTCGCGCGTCATGCAGGGCCTCCGACCCGCCGGCCCACTGGTTGGCCAGGGCGAGCGCCGCCGGGGTATTGGTCAGCGCCGCATCCGGCCAGCGGCCGTTTTCCTGCAGATGCGCGGCCACCTCGGCGGCGATCATCTGCCCGTCGGTGGCCCGCAGGGCGAGGACGTCGAGGAGTTTGGGTGCGGAGGTGCGCATCGCGGCCTGGCCCAAACCCCATACTCCGCCGTCGGTCAGTGGCCGGGCAGCCAACCGGGCCACGGCGAGGTCGAGCACCTCGGTCGCGTGCGGTATCGGCATTCGGTCCTCGGACGGGGTCGGCGTGCGTGGAATACTGACGCAGCCTAGTCCCGTCCCCGCCGAGCCCCTGGGAGCCGCCAATATGAGGTCCAAGCGCGTCCTTGCCGGCATCGGCGTCCTCGGCGCCCTGGGATTGATCGCCTTCCTCGCGGCAGTGTTGGAGTGGTGGCCGCTCGTGGCGCTGGCGTTCGCCGGGATGATCGGCATGGTCGGGGTCGTCGCCCTGAACACCAACCTGCTGGTGCGCTCGCACCGCAAGGCCTTCGACAAGCTGGGCCGGGTGCCCGCGCGCACCGCCCCGGCCGCCGTCGCGGCTACGCCCGCCAAGGGCGGTGGCGGTTCTGCCGCCGACCTCACCGGCACCGTACGTCTGCTGCAGGCGCAATATGTCGCCCGCCTCGACCGCGCCCAGAGCGCGCTAGAGCGCGCCGCCGCCCGACTCGAGGTCGGTATGCCGGGTGACGTCGACTCGCCGTATGCGCGCCTGCCGCACGGCAGCACCGTGGTGTTGCACCACCTTGACGACGCCACGCTGACCCAGGCCAAGGCGGCGCTGGATGCCGGCCATACCGTCGCCGTCGTGGTCGCCGACAGCGCGGACCGCGAACGCCTGGAAGCCTCCGGGCTCGCCGATGCGGTCACCCAGGTCAGCGATGCCCGGGACGTCCTGCACCCGGTCACCGTGGTGCTGCCCGGGACGGACCGGACCGCCGGACGGGCATGACGCCTCCGGATCCGGTGAGTGCGCTGGTCGGGCGCCTCAAACCGGATGATTCGGCCTTCGCCGCCAGCCTGCTGCGCGGGCGCAATGTCGCCGGCCGCGAGGTGTTCGCGCGTCGGATCACCGATGGTGCGCTCGGCGCCGCCGACCTGCAAGACCTGGCCGGTGCCTGCGCCGCCTCCGACGGTGGCCTGTCGGGCCTGCCCCGAGCCGACCGGGGTGGGCTGGCGAGCTACGCCTACCTACTCGCCGTGCAACTAGGCACCGCGCCCGATCAGTGGGCTGCACTCGGTCTGTACCGCGCACTGGTCAAGGAGGGTGTCACCCTCAAGCAGCGGGATGCGGAAACCTACGCCCAACTCCTGCTCGCGGCCGGACGCCTGGATGACGCGCTGACGGCGGCCCAAGCCAAGAATGTGCGCCCCACCGTCGCGAACATGATCCGCGCCGATGCGCTCAACCCCTCGCTACGACCCGGCAGCGATCCCGGTGACTGGGGGCGCGCGCTGTCCGCCGCCCTCCTCGCCCCGGACACCGTGCCGCTCGCGCTGCTGCCGAGCGGACGCACGGCATACGACCGGCTGACGACGGGCGCCCCAGACCGAGCCGGCACCCTCAACGGGCCGCTGATCGCGGTGGTGATGAGCGCCTTCGACCCGGACGAGCGCCTGCTCACCGCGGTCCGCTCCCTGATCGACCAGACCTGGTCCGACTGGGAGCTGCTCATCGTGGACGACGCCTCGCCCGCGCCGACGCCGGGCATCCTGGAGCAGGCGGAGGCGATGGACCCACGCGTGCGCGTGATCCGCAAGGCGGTCAATGGCGGCACCTATCGCGCGCGCAATACCGCGCTGCGCCAGACCGGGGCGGACTTTTTCACCTGTCTGGACTCCGACGACTGGGCCCACCCGCAACGGCTGGAGAAGGGCATCGCCCCGCTGCTCGCCGACCCGCAACTGATGGCCACCCGCTCGATGGGCGTGCGGGCGGATGAAGACCTGGTCATCACGCGTCCGGGCTATCACGGCTACCTCATCAACGCTCCCTCCTTGCTGGTGCGGATGTACCCGGCCGTCCACCGGATCGGCCTGTTCGACACCGTACGGAAGGCGGCTGACACCGAATACGCGGTGCGCCTGGAGGCCGCCTTCCCGGTCCGCATCGAGACCCTGCGCGAGGACGTGCTGACCATGGCGCGCCTGGAGGCGACCTCGCTGTCGTATGGCGAGTTCAGCCCCGGCTGGCGGCACGAGGCCCGCTCGGCCTACCGCCAGGCATACGGGCGGTGGCACCAGGCGATCCGCGACGGCGGCGATCCCTATCTCGACCCCGAGGCACCGCGAATTTTCCCCGCTCCCGCGCGCTGGCAACGGCCGGTCGATCCGCGGCTCGCGGTGCCGCGGGTACTCGACGTGGTCCTGGTCGCCGACGTGCGCACCGGCCCGCCCGCCGTCGCCCAGACCGCGCAGCGGGCGCGTGCCCTGCATGCCGCCGGCCTGCGCGTCGGCCTACTGCACCTGGAGGACCTGGCCGCATACGCCCCCAAGGAAGCCCCACTGGACCCGGCGCTACTCGACCTCATCGACGACGCCACCATCGAGCGGGTCTACCTCGAGGACGACCTGCGCGCCGACGTGGTGCTCATCGGCGAACCCGGACTGCTGCACTTCCCTCCGTGGACCGAACGCGTCTTCCCGACCGGCCGGGTCGTCCTGCTCGATCCCCCGCAGGCCGACCCGGAGGCCGGCGCCGATCTCGACCGGGACCGGATCGAGGCCGCAGCCCGGGAGTTGTTCGCCGCCGAGCCGGTATGGCGCCCCGCCCCCACCGATGATCAGGCCCTGGTCGCCGTGGTCCGCGGCACTGCCGACTCGGCCGAGGACTCCGGCCCGGCCGGGGATTCCCAACCCACCCGCGCCGCTGACGGCGACGCCCTGATCGCCGACGAGGACGATTCGGACGACATCGTGCCGGTGCGACCGCATACCGGCGCGCAGGCCTGGTTGACGATCCGCACCCGGCGCCCCGGCGATGGCGAGCACGCCGATTCGCTGGCCATCCGGCATACGGCCGGCGACGAGGGCGAGGCCGCCGCGGCCGAGACCGCACGCCAACTCCTGGACCGCCTGCCCGCCGGAGCCGCCGCAACCGCGGATGATGTCGCGGCCTGCGCGCAGCCGGGGGTCACCGCCATCGCGCAAAACCTCTCCGGCGAGGTGGTCCGGCTGCCGGTATCGCTCAGCGGGTGGTAATCACCAGATCGGCGTACTCGCCGCCGCCGGCCACCAGCGCCGCATTCGCCTCATCGCTGCGCAAGACCCACTCCCGGGCTGCCTGCGGGTCCTTGCCGAAGCGCACATGGCGCGCGATCAGGCGCTCCAAGCGGACCTCGGCGAGCAGATCGACATACCAGACCTCGGTGCACTCGGCCCGGGTCGCGGTCCACGGATCTTGTTGTAGCAGTAGGTAGTTTCCCTCGGTGACCACGAACTCCACCTCGGGCTCGATGGCAATCGCACCGGCCAGCGGCTGCTCCAGGGTGCGTTCGAAGTCGGGGGCATAGACCGTCTGGGTGCGCTCGGTCCGCAGCCGCCGCAGCAGCGCCGCATAACCCGCCCCGTCGAAGGTCGCGGGCGCGCCCTTCACCGCGCGCAGCCCAAGCCGGTCGAGTTGCACATCCGCGAGATGGAAGCCGTCCATCGGCACCTGCACCGACGGTATGCCGCGAGCCACCAGCCCGGCGACCACCGCGGCCGCCAGGGTCGACTTGCCCGCCCCCGGCGCCCCAGCGATGCCGATCACCACGCGCTCCCCCGGCGCCGGGCGCAAGGCCGATACTCGGTCGAGGAGATCGTCAAGGCTGGGGTCGAGGTCGAAGCGCATGCGTCCTGTTGTAGCAGCGCGGCGCGCGACGAGCCGGATCGGACCGGCGGGCGAGGCTGCCACCCGCAGCACCGCAGGGAGCCGCCCGGGCGCGCCGCACGTCTATCCGGGGCCGATCGCTGCCATCGCGGCGAGTCGGGCTGACACAATGCCCCGCATACCGACAGGAGCCGTCAATGATTCGCCACTGGGCAGCAGCCAGCGCGCCGGCAACGTTCGCCGTCGTCATCTTCCTCATGGTGGTGGGCATTCTTGCGCTCATCACCGGCACCCTGATCTGGGTGTTCGCGAAGACGGTGGCGCGCAATCGGGCCAATCGGAACGCTCCCCTGCTTAGCCGGCCGGCGCGGGTCGTTGCGAAGCGGACCGGAGTGCGCGGCAGCAACCATTCGAGTTCCTCCTCCTATTACGCGACCTTCGAGTTCCCCGATGGCACCCGCGCGGAATTGGCGATGCGCGGGGACGAATTCGGCCTGCTCGCAGAGGGGGATACCGGCACCTTGGCGTCCCAGGGGACGCTCTTTCGCGGGTTCCAGCGCGGACCCGCGATCCAGGACGCACCGGCTCCCTACCCCTATCCCCCGCAGGCCTGAGCGCGCGTGGACACCTTCAGCGAACGCGCGGCCACCTGGGACGACGACCCGGACAAGAGCGAGCGGGCGCGCGAGGTGGCCGACGCCATTCGCGCCCAACTCCCCCTGGACGGCACGGAGCGGGTGCTCGAGTTCGGTGGCGGCACCGGCCTGCTGAGCCGGCAGCTCGCCGGCGACGTCGCCGAGATCCTGATCACCGACGCCGCGCCGGGCATGGTGGAGGTCGCCCGCCAACGCATCGCCGAGCTGGGTCTGGGCTCGCGCATGCGCGCCGAACGCTTCGATCCCACCTCCGCGGATCCGGACCCGGGCAGCTTTGACCTGGTATGGAGTCTGCTCGCCCTCCACCACGTGCCGGACGCGGCCGCGGCCCTACGCCGGCTGCGGGAGTTGCTCGTCCCCGGCGGCCGGCTCGCCATCGCCGATCTGGACGAGGACCCCGAGGGGGCCTTCCATGCGGCGCACGGCGACTTCCATGGTCACGACGGCTTCTCCCGCGAGCGATTGCGCGACACCCTCGCGGAGGTCGGCTTCACGGATATCGCCTTCACCACCGCGACCCGGCTCACCAAGGAGGTGGGCGGGCAACCTCGTGACTTCCCGCTCTTCCTGGTCACCGCCCGCCGCGACGACGCCGAGAGGCGCTGACGTGGGCTGGTGGAAGCGGGGGGCCCGGAGCGAGGAGCAGCCGAGGGAGTCGAACGGTGCCGGGGAGATCCGGCCGGCGTCATTCGAGCTGTTCGAGACGTGGCTGGCGGACATGGACGCGAAGTTGACGGGTTTCTTGATGTTCGGCCTGCCGCAGGAGTGGTCGGCCAAGCACTACACCCGGGATGCTCTCGTCCAACTGCAGGACGTCGTGCGCGATCGATTGGACAGCCGCGCCCAGGTGCGCGACGGCAGCGACGTTGCTTTCGTCGACGGAGCCATCCGGTATGTGGGTGAGACCCTGATCCGGCAGTTCGGGGGCCGATGGATCTTCCAGGGGCGCCCGCGTCTCGTGCTGGATGTGCCCGGAGTGACCGACGACGACCCGATCGATGTGCGAGGGGTGCTGGAAAACGTCGTGCGCTATCGCGACAAGGACGTCCTGGGACGGCTAATCGACATCCATTGGACGGCGGCCCAGGAGTTGGGTGCGCAGGAGTTGGGTGCACAGGGTCCGGCGTTCTCGAGACGGGATTCGCAGGTCGATCCCGAGTCTCGGCTGGGTCGCTGGCTGGCCTCGATGGACCAGGACATCGAGATATGGCGGCAAGGCCCGGCGGCTCCGGCGCAGCGCTGGGATGGCAGCGTGGCCTCGTTGGCGCTGCTGGGTCCGTGGTTGCTGGAGACCTTTGCGGCCGGTGACATCGACATCCGCGAGGAGGATTCGTTAGCGCATCCGGCGTTCGTGGGTGCGTGCCGGTATTTGGGCGATACCGTCCGACGGCACGGGGGCGGCCAGTGGGCCTATCCCGAAGGCGCGAGATCGCAGCACAATCCCTACGTGGGTCGCCCCTATGTGCGCAGGGAAGACCCGGACAATGGGGAGCTCACCGGCGAAATGTCGGTCGAAATCTCCGTGTGGAGGGTGATCGCTAGGCGGGACGCGAGTTCGATGATGCGCAATATAGAGCGCTACCTGCGCGCGCGATAGGCCGAGACGTGGTGAACGAGAAGCGGTAGCTTCGGTGTGACGCGGCTAACATGCCCAGCGGGCTGACTCCCCTGCTTCCGCATCCGATCTGAGGCCATTCTTGAGCGCGGAGCAGCATTCCCCTGCATCCACTCGCCGGCTCGCTGTCGGCGGCCTGCTCGCCGGCGCCGCCGCGGCGGCCACCGAGGTGAGCGTCCCCACCGTGGCGCAGGCCGCCACCGGCGGCTCCGCCCCCCTGGTCCCGCCGCCCTTCCCCAACCTGCAGAAGAAGACCACGCCCCAGTGGCATCTGGCCCGGCGGGCCTGCATCGCCCCCACCGCGAGCATCGCCGCGGAGATCCAGCGTCGGACCCCGGCGGGCTGGGTCGCCTGGCAATTGCGGCCGGAGTTGATCCCGGACACCCAGGTCGAGGCCCTCATCGCCAAGTGGTACCCGGTAATCAACTTCCGCAAGGGCGCCGACGTCCACGCGTACACCAGCGGTCACCCGTGGGAGGCGGCGCCCGCCCTGACCCGGGCGACCTTGTATGCAGTTCCAACAGTTCCCGGCCGAGATTCTCATTCAATGCGACGAATGTCGGAAAGTCCGGCGCTGGTCAGATGCGGCGGTGTCGAAGGCCAGAGCGATCATCAC
>CAKZIH010000112.1 GCA_936931335.1 uncultured Nostocoides sp.
AGCACCTCACCCGGGTGCACCCGCAGGCGCCGATCCCCAGCAAGCGCGAGTTCTGGCGGGAGAAGTACGCCGAACAAGAGCGCAACCCTCGCCAGCGCTGCTGCTGAACTTCAGCGGCGAGTGCCGACGGGGGTTGCTGGGGAAACCGATCAGGCGGTCGGATCCCGGTACTCCGGCCACTCGGGCGTCTTCGGCGCCGGCGCGGCGCTCGAGCCACCGGTGCCCGGCTGATTCGACGGGACCACCGTCGGACCGGGTTCGTATGCCGGATAGGTGGGCTGCGCCGGGGTGGGCTGGGCCGGGGTGCCCTGCGACGGGGTGGGCTGGGCGCCATACCCCGGGTCGGCCGACGCGCCCGCCGGCGGGTATGCCGGGTCGGCCGGCGCGGAAAGGTCGCTTGCCGGCGGCGCATAGGCGGGCGGAGGCGAAGCAGTGGCGGGGGCGCCATACGGGCTTTGGCTGCCGTACGGGTTCTGGCTGCCATACGAACTCTGGCTGCTGGTCGAGTTCTGGCCGCCATAGCTGGTGGGGGCGTCATACGGCGTGGGCGTGGTGCCATAGGCGGGTGGGGCGCCATACGGGCCGGGGGCGACCGGGCGGCGCGAGCGGACCAGCTTGACGATTCCGACGATGGTGAGGATCAGGCCGACCAGACCGGCGAGGATGCCGCCGAGGATGCCGAGCAGGACGGCTCCGATGGTCTTGCCACCGAGCTGACCCGCTTGGTCGGCGCCGATCACCTTGGCGGGCGCGCCGCAGTCCACGGTGTAGCTGCCGGCGGTGGTCGCGCGGTAGCTACCGGCGCCCTCGTAGCGGTAGCCGTCGAGGGTGACATTGATTCCGGTACCGCTTTGGGGGAGCGTGTCCCCATTGCTTGCGGCCACCGCACACCGGCGGGTGGGGTTGGTGTCGGTGGTGTCGATGGAGTTGTCCGTGCCCCTCCCGGTCTGGACGAAGATCAGCACTTCCTCGCCCGCGTCGAGTTGGATCGTCTCGCCCGGCTGCACCACCGGGGCCGAGGTGGCGACATCGACCGCGCTGCGCACGCCGGCGTAGGCGCCGAAAATAAAGAGACCCGGCGCGAGCACCAGCATCATGAGCAATCCGAGGACCAGAGGCAGGACGCCTCGTCTCTTGGGGCGCATGCGCGCTCTCCTTTCCCAGCGCACGGGCCGCTCCCGCCGCTGGTCCCACCATGACATGGGGACACGCGAGAGGCCACGGGGGCGCACGCCGAGAACATCGTGTGACTCGCGCAAATGCCCTACCGCCTTTTGGGGTCTGGGCCGTATTGGTGGTTACAGTGCTATCGGACCGACCGGTCCACTGGGGGTCGAGCCGCTTGGCTCGACACTTTGATCAATCAGAGGGGTAATCACATGCGCACCACCCGCACGCGCGCTGCCGCGCTTGCCGTGTCCGCCGTCATGGGCCTGACCGCCGTCGCGACCGCCGCGCCGAGCTCGGCCGACACCGGCGCCAAGACCTCCGCTGCGGCCTCCGCCGACGCGATCTTCAAGTCGCTGCCGAAGAACTGGAAGGCCAACCGGGCCGCCTTCGTCGCCAAGACCGGTGTCGAGGCCGGCCCCGTCACCCGCCAGATCCTGGCCCAGCTCGCCGGCAAGAAGTGCGAGGCCACGGCGCTGGACGAGTACGTCAACCGGATCACCCGCGGCATCCCGCAGGACCGCCTGGCCGTCCTGGCCCAGCTCGGTGTCTTCGACTACCCGACCTACGACGCCCTGATCTACGGCGAGCGCGGGAACCCGGACTACGCCCTGACCCCCGGCACCACCGGCAAGGTCCGCCAGACCGCTGGCACCGCCCGTGCCTTCTGGGACATCAAGTCCGGCGACATCCAGGTCATGGGCATGGACTCGGAGATGGTGGTCGACCGCGACCGCGTCATCCGCATCATCCAGACCCTCTTCGGCGCCACCCCGGCGCAGGCCGCTGAGGTTGCCGACTACGTGATCGCCCTGGTCAAGGACACCGCGCAGCTGCGCGGCGGCGACAACCCGATCTTCACCCTGAACGCCTTCGCGTTCACCGCCGAGGGTCAGGACGGCCTCGAGGGCATCAGCGACCGCATCATCATGGGTGAGGGCATCATCAAGGCCCTGCGCGACACCGGCAACATCGAGGTCGGCCCGCAGATGGTCTTCTCGCACGAGTTCGGCCACCACATCCAGTTCGAGAACGACGCCTACCCGGCCACCACCTCCCCGGCCAACACCCGCCGGATGGAGCTCATGGCGGACGCCTACGGCACCTACCTCGACGTCCACAACAAGGGCCTGAACTTCAACGCCCAGCGCACCGCCGGTGCCGTTGAGGTCGCGCACCTGGTCGGCGACTGCCAGGTCACCAGCGATGGCCACCACGGCACCCCGGCGCAGCGCGCCGCGGCCGCCACCTGGGGCGCCAACCTGGCCAAGAAGAGCGGCAACACCATCCTGCCCTCGAAGAAGATCGAGCAGATGTTCCTCAAGGCTCTGCCGCAGATCCTCGCCGCGGGCTGAGTCCCCTTGGTAGGAGCACCCCGCTCGCGGGATGTCTCCTGAGCCGTGCGAAACGCCGCCGGTGTCGTGCCGTCCACCTCGCGTGGGCAGCCGACGCCGGCGGCGTTCGTCGTTGGTCAAGGGTTTGGGCGGGCCGCTGCCCGGATGGGAAGCTTGGCGCCATGCGGTCCTATTGCGCGATCTACGTCGATGCCGGCTATCTGCTGGCCTCGGCGGCCACCCGCGTCACCGGCACTTCCCTGCGCCGGGGGGTGCAGGTCGATCACGCCAAGCTGGTCCGCGGGCTCATCGAGCAGGCCGAGTCCGACAGCGGTATGCCGCTGTTGCGGGTCAACTGGTATGACTCCGGCGGTCGGCCGGGCGGAATGCCCGATATGCAGCAGGAGGACATCGGCCTGCTGCCCCGGGTGAAGCTGCGACTGGGCCGACTTTCCCATTCCGGTGAGCAAAAGGGCGTCGACCTGCGGATGGGCCTGGACCTGGCGACCTATGGTCGCAACCGGGTCGTCGACATCATCTATCTGGTCTCCGGCGACGATGACCTCACCGAGGCGGTCGAGGAGGCCCAGTTCCACGGGCTGCAGGTGATCGTGCTGGCCGTCCCTGATATGCGCAGCCGCCCGTATGCCGTGGCCCGCAACCTGCAGCGTGAGGCCGACGGGGTGATCCTGCTCGACGCCGAGGTCATCGACGCCGCCGTGAAGCCGGTGGCCATCCCGGCCGCGCTCATCCCGGGTGGGGACGAGACCGGCGAGGCCGGGCAGCCGGATGCCGTGGGTGAGTTGACGGAGCAGCTCGACGCGGGCGGGGAACCGGCCGTGGCGGGTGGCGAGCCAGCGGCCGGTCAGCCGGGCAGCGCGCCCGGGGTGGCGGACACGGTGCCCACCCCCGACGTGGCGACCCCCGCGGTCTTCGGCAAGCCCCTCACCCCGGCCGGTGGCGGTGGCGACATTGCCCGGGTGCCCGCCGCTGCGGCAGCGAGCGACGGGGCGGCTGCCGACATGGATGCGGC
>CAKZIH010000113.1 GCA_936931335.1 uncultured Nostocoides sp.
GCCTGGCGCGCGAAGGCCGCCCGCGCCGGACGCGGCGAGCGCCGCGCGCGCAGGGCGGCCGAGGTCGCATCCAGGTCACCCAACTCAGGGGCACGCCAGCCCGCCCCGCGGATCTCGCTGTCGTCCCGCGACGGCGAGCCCACCTCGGGATCCGCCTCGGGCAGAGCGCTGTCGCTCGTCCACTCCCCCACGGAGTCGGGGCGCGACTGGCCGCGTCGCTCCATACCCGGCTCGCTGCCGGTGTCCTCACCGGTGAGCGCGTCATTGATGGTGCGGATCGAACTCAGCGCAATCGCGAGCACTGTCTCGGTGGCACTCAGCGAGGCGGACACGAACATCCGCGTCAGAGGGTTCACTGCATTCTCCTCGTCCAGGTGGTGATCTGCTCGAGCCTAGACGCGATCCGGGAATTGCTCCGTCAGCACACGCGCCCGAGCCGGATCGCCCCCGGAGTCGAGGTAACGCCATACGGCCGCGACCCCCGCCCGCATCAACTCGCGCGGATCCGCGGACCCATCAACGGTGAGTTGGTCGCCATCCAGACGGGCCCGGGCCTGCCCACAGGTCACCACACCATCGGCGCCGGTAACCGGTTCGTCATACGGAGCATGGAGCTCGGCAAGTTCGCCAATGATCCACCGGGGGCGGGCCGTCGGGTCCGCCAAGGCGGCATCCCGAGCGCCATGAACCCCGGTCAGCACCAAGGCACCGTCCATCCCCGCGGCGGTAGCCCCTTCGATATCCGTCTCCAGGCGATCGCCGACACCGAGCACGTGCTCCGGCGAGAGCCCGAGAGCCTGCGTGCTCAGCAGGTAGAGCGCCGCGAACGGCTTGCCGACGACCACCGGGGCAACTCCCGAGGCATTCACCACACACTGGACAAAGGATCCATTGCCGGGAGCCGGTCCCCGTTCGGTGGGCAAGGTCAGATCGGTATTGGTCGCCACGTGCAGGGCCCCGCCGCCGATGACGTATGCCGCGTCCGCCAACTCCCGCGCCCGCACGTCGGGCCCATAGCCCTGCAATACCGCGACCACATCGGGTTCCGGCGCAGCCACCGGCTCCAAGCCGGCATCGCGCAAGGCGATAGCCACGCCCGGGCCACCGATTGCCAGGATCCGTGAGCCGGCCGGGAAGCGTCCCGCGATCTCCGCCGCCCCGGCCATTGAGCTGGTCAGGACATCGGACTCGCTGACCCGCAACCCGAGCTGAGACAGGTGGGCGGCGACATCGTGCGGTGTACGCGAGGCATTGTTCGTGGCATAGATCACTGGGCTGGTGAGCGCGTTCAGGGAGTCAATAGCCCCCGGAATGGCCTCGGGACCGCGATAGACCACGCCATCAAGGTCGCAAACGATGCCGGCATACCGGGCCAGCAGACTGGATCCAGGAGCCGCGCTCACGTCAGCGAGTCCTCATCCCGCTCCCGCTCACCGACCTCGTCCTCGAACCCGTCGAACTCGTCGGTCAGATCGACCACGGCGATCCCATCGAGTTCGTCAAGCCGCTCGGCCGCGTCGGTTTCCAACTCGCGGTCCAGCTCTGCCGCCTTGGCGAACCATTCGCGGGCCGGCCCGGCATCACCCCGCGCCAGCAGCGCATCCGCATACGCGTAGTACAGCCGCGCGCTCCAGGGACGAACCGGACCACCGATACCGCGCTCCAGACCGAGGACCGCAGCATCGAGTTGGCCGAGGTCGCGGCGTACGCCGGAGACAACCATGGCCAGTTCTACGCGCTCGGCGACATCGAGTTCGCTGGCTTCCTGGGACTGCGCGAGTTCCAGAGCGCGCTCGGGGCGCCCCAGTCCGCGTTCACAGTCGACCATGAGCGGCAATAGATGCGAGGAACCACTGAGACGGCGCACCGTCCGGAACTCGGTCAGGGCGCGGGCGAAGTCGCCCATGCGATAGGCCACCATCCCTAGCGCTTCCCGCGCGGCGGGCACCCGCCCGGCCCGCCGAACGGCGGTCTCCGCATGAGCAAGCGCCGCCTCGAGCTCCTCCTCACCCAGTCGCCTGGCCACCATCACCAGGTGCTGGGCAACTCCGTCGGCGTTCTCTTTCGACAGCGTCCGCAACTGAGAGCGCACGTCATAGTCGATCTCGCGTCCGGTGACATCCTCGGCAATAGCCGGCTCTGGGCGACGCTCCGTGCGTGGTACCAGCCGAGAACCACCGCGCCGGGGGCCATCGGGAGAGTCGAATCGTTCTCGGCGGTCATCGCGCGGGCGGCCAGAGCTCTCACCCCGCGCGCCCCGGGAACCGTCGTCGCGCGAGCGGAACGGTCGATCACCACGGCCCGGGCGGTCCCCATTGCGCTGACCCCCGTATGCGGGACGGTCACGGTCCGCCGGCCTACCGCCACTGCGGTCGGGTCGTCCGTCACGATTGCCCCCGTATGCCGGGCGTCCGCCCTCGCGCTCTTTGCCATAAGAACGTCCACCCTCGCGGCTACCACCACGGTCGGGACGGTCATCCTCGCGATTGCCCCGGTAGCTGGGCCGTCCATCCCCGCGGGCACTACCGCGGTCCGGGCGATCATCGTTTCGGTTGCGGCCGTATGGCGCTCGCCCGCCCTCGCGACTACCACTGCCACGATCGGGGCGGCCGCCATCGCGGTCGCTGCGGTAGCTGGGTTGACCGCCCTCGCGGTTCCCCCCATACCCGGGCCGGCCACCGGCGCCACGGCCGCGGTCGCCGGATTGGCCATCACGCCCCCGGGGACGGTCACGTCGGGAGTCGCCCGATCGCTCGTCGCGTTCCCTGTCGTTGTCCATTGCACCCGTCCTGGAGTATGCCGTGTTCACATTGTTGAGCCACACGGTAGCGCGCTCATGCGCGCACTACCGGGCCGCAAAAACGAAACGCCCTCAACCGTTTCCGGGAGGGCGTTTCATGAAGTATGTCCGGCTGCGTCCTACTCTCCCACACCGTCACCAGTGCAGTACCATCGGCGCTGAAGGGCTTAGCTTCCGGGTTCGGAATGGAGCCGGGCGTTTCCCCTTCGCTATAACAGCCGAAACTCTATGGAGATATCAATCGTTCCCGACCATATCTCGGGAACTGCACAGTGGACGCGAGCAATCTAGGACCATCACAAGGATGGTGTTGGTCAAGTTATCGGCTTATTAGTACCAGTCAGCTACATGCATTGCTGCACTTCCACA
>CAKZIH010000114.1 GCA_936931335.1 uncultured Nostocoides sp.
GACCGGTAGGCAACGAGCATCACCTCAAAGCCCACCACTCAACGGGGCTCTATCGACGAGCCTCAATCTTGTGTCGTCGGCGAGGTCAATATCATTCATTGGGAGCGCATAGATGCCTACTCGCTTGTCGAGCTGTCGCACGCAACTGCGGGTGCTCCTTGACGATCTCTCGCTGCCGCTCGGCAGATAGCCCAACCTCGTGCAGCAGGTTCAATATCACCACCGCAGTGGTGACATCCACGATGGCGATCAACTCCTCGAAGGTGTGATTCGGTGTTCGTCCTTCGTGGGCCAGATCATTGCGTGCTCGCGTCGTCCGTCGCGCCCATCGGTCAATGTCTGGGACGAGCGTGGACATCGCTTCCTGGTCTGGCCGAGCCGCAAGGGCGAACAACCGTTCGCGCAACGTGGGGTCATTACGGAGGGAGCCCTTGATGCGCTCACGATGCTGCTCAGGCACGTGCGTCAGCATCGCTTCACGCATCGGCTTGAACTCTTCACGCGGCATCGGCGGCTCGTCTATGTCAAGACCGCGATGCAGCACCTCAGCCGCTCCGACCGCCGTCAGGAGGTTGTTCTCGATGTACTCAGCGGGCGCGTAGCGGAGCCCAAGGATCATGTTCAGCGCCGATTGCAGCTGCTCGTGCACCTTGCACCAGCGAGGGATGACCTCCTCGAACGGAAGCGTCTCGCATGTGAAGAACACACGGTGCGGCTCGATGACCTTCGCATCGTGATCGCCCACTTTCGAGGGCGAGTAGATCACCTCGACGTTCCACTCGCGTTGCGGCCTGGTCGGCTCAGGCTCCACATAGCCCTCCGCCAGCCTCAACCGCAGCCAGATCACTCCTGCGGCACGATGTGTCGCCAGTGCGATCAGGTCCTGGACCGTTCGGGCGAGCCTCATCGCCTCGCGCCATGAGAACGGCGTCTCCCGGACGACCCGCACGAACGTCGTGTCACGCACACGGCCTGTAGTCCCGCCCTGACGTTGATCGAAGAACGGCAGGGTGTGGCGGTGCGCAAGAATGAACTCGGCTCCATCGGCCTTGACCGTCTGAGCCTCCACCGGCTTCACAGAGATGGTGCCGCTGCCATCGGGACGGCCTCTGGGAGCGCCCCAGAAGCCCTCGAATACAGACGTTGCTCCCCAGACCCCGAGGTTGTCCACGGAGACCTCCGCTGCCGAGAACACCACCTCGTCTTCACCGCTGACATGCGCTCCGATGAGGCCAGTGATGGACGTGATGGTCTGCTTGTCAGGAGTCTGGACGCGTGCGCCGTACGTGCGTTTGCCGCCGTTCGGGACGCAGCCGAAGAGAGTGATCTCTCGCTGCTCGGCAGCACCGTGGATCACCTCCCACGTTCGGCGTCCTTCATGAAATGCCACCACGCCGGGAGAGATCGTCGTGCTGATGCGGTCCTCGAACGTGCCTATCAACGTGAGCGCTAGCCCATCAGCGCTCGTGTACCGAAGGGTGCCCGGCACCTTGTGGTCGGGCTCGTCGGGCAGCCACCACTCTCCGGCCCACTCGCCGTCGTCATCGAGATTCAGTGGTTCATGAGACACTCTGGATTTCCTCGTTCTCGCCTTGGCCAGGGTCGATGATCGGAACTCGCGCGATCGCGACGGTGAACCCCACCGTGGAGAGTTGTCGCCCCTGTTGCATCAGGTTCAGTTTGCTGAAGAAGGGCAGCCAGTCTCGCCCTTCACGGCTGGAGTTGGCGATGACAGCGTAGGTCACACGGTAACGAGATCTATCGACGGCTTCCTCTGCGCTGGGCACCAAGCGCAACCAGCTCTCAAGAGCTTCCTGGCGCACTTCTGCCTGGATCAGTTCGCGGACCTGGGTTCGGAAGATGCCGTCGTTGACGAACGTTGCGGCGGACACTCCTCCTTGGGCAAAGAGGTGGCTCAGTGTTGCGGAACGGGACTTGCGCTTCACATGGATCAAGTCGCCGTCATCCGAGAGGACATCACAGAACTCGATGCCGCTGCTGGCGCCTCCTGGCCGCTTGATGCGTGCATCGAGCTTGAGGAGGTGCTGGGGCGAACTGAGGGCGAGGCGGGCGTTGTAGTCGGCTTCAACCTCTCCGACGTGTGCAGGCGGAAGCTGAACCGTCGCGTCGATGAGCCCAGCCGCGAAGGCATCGACCTCCTCGACCAAGGTGGTGCTGACAGCGAACCAGCGACCTTCTATGAGGACGTGCAATTGGTCGTTGATCCGCTGCTCAGTAACGAGGCACTGATAGAGGTTCCAACGCTTGTCAAAGTTCCCTGAGCGTCCGAACCGCACCCACACATACCTGGACTTGAGATTCTCGACTGTGATGGTGGCGCGGTCTTCTCCGATGCGATCAAGATATTCATCGAGATCAAGGTCGTCATAGACATGGCTTCGCGTTCCTGCGATCTTGAACCCGTCGATGTCCTCCCAATCGATAGCTTCCGGCATTGCCAGGTGCGTTGATCCGGTCGCTCCGCTTCGCAACTGGTCCACGAGGAGATCGTTGAGCGCTCCGATGCTTGCGCTGTCACGCACGAGCGAAAGTTGGTCGATCCAGCCAAAGTCTGTCTTGTAGTCGTCGGCTTCGAACGCGACAAGCAGGTCATCGCAGATAGCAGGCAGCTCCGTCACCGGCGCCTTGACTCCGATCACAAGTGAGTCCGCACCGGCGATTCGTTTCGTCACGGACTGGTCGCGCGGCTCCCCGGTGACTGCTCTCAGGATGTCGCGCGATACGTCGACACCAAATGTGGGCAGTTCAGCACTCTTGCTCGCCTGAGTATTCGTCGTAACCACAAGATCCTCGAAGGTCTTGGTATCCAGACTTCGAATCTGACGAGGGTCGATTCGGTTGAGTGCCACTCGGAGTCCGAACTGGTACTCGATCTTTGACAGGTCGAGGAGTGACCTGCCGTAACCGAATGTGAGGGCGAAGATGCGCCCGCCGGTGCGCAGAAGCAGCAAGGCGGACGTGGAAGACGATCTGAGGCTGCCGAGCTGGTCGGCGAGTACCGGCTGGACGAATCCAACCCATGAAGGCACAGACGGGCGGGGCTGGACATAGACGAAGCGCCCGTCTACGCCCGCCGACGGATCGAGATCCACCGCGACGCTGGCCTTCTCCGTATCCAGCGCATCCTCGAACGCGGCAACGTCCTGGCGAAGAAGGTAGAAGGTGAGCCGTCGTGCCTTCACTTGATTCCCCTTGACGATGAGTCTCGCGGCGTCGAACTCATGAGGGCATCTCGTCGCGTTGGCCCGGCCTTCATGCGCTCTTCCTGTACGTTGCGTTGAACACGGCGTCGGCCAGCCAGCGTTTGAAGCTCTCGTTGTCCTGGAACTCTTTGAAGAGCTGCGTGTCATCGGCGATGAGCCGCAGCATGACCTGGCCGAGTGCGCGGTCGCTCTCGACGCGCGCGTTCGCCGGGTCGTTGTTTGCCTGCGCGTGTTGGTAGGCCTCGTCTTCGGCGACGAGGCGTGGGATCTCTTCGGTGATGAAGCGTTCGACGCGGTCGGCGTCGTTCCATTCGATGTTGCCGAAGTGGGCGTTGAAGCTCTTGACGATCTCCGAGAGTCTCTCCAGTTCGGGCGTCGCCAGCGTGCCGCCGCCTGCCGCGGGCACGGGGTCGAGCAGGCCATCTTCGTCGTCCAGCACGATCTTCATCGCTGTGAGCTTCTCGGCACGGTAAGACTCGAGGTCGATGTTCTCCAGGATTCCGGCGGCGAGGTCTTCCTCCTTCGGGGCGGGGAGCTTCGGCACGAGGTGGTCGAGGAAGATCGAGCGCTTCTCCCACTTAGGGCTGCCGTAGGGCAGCACCGTGGAGAGGAAGTTGTAGGTGCGCAGGAAGGCCTTCGCGTCGCCCTTGAACCTGACCTGATCGTCTTCCTCGGGAAGTTCGACGTACTCCGCGACGCACGCATCGAGAATGGGATCGAGCTGGTCGCGAGGCTCACCGGCCAGGTAGCGCGTCACGAACTCGTCGACGTGTTCCGGCGTGTAAATGCCGAAGGCGTCGAGGTCGTTGACGAGGTCATGCAGCTTGTTGGGGTCCGTCTCTTCGGCGAGCACGGTGGTGCGGTAATACGGATCGAAAGCGCGCTGGATGTCCTCGGCATCGTTGGCGAAGTCGAGCACGAACGTCTCATGCTTCGCCGGGTGCGCCCGGTTGAGCCGCGAGAGGGTTTGGACCGCGAGCACACCCGACAGGGTCTTGTCGACGTACATGGTGTGCAGCAGCGGCTCGTCGTACCCGGTCTGGAACTTGTTGGCGACTACTAGGATTCGGTACGGGTCGGTCTTGATCTGCTCAGCGATGGCCCGGGAGGGGAAACCGTTAAGGCTTGCCTCGGTGACCTGCACCCCCTTGTAGTCGTGTTCGCCAGAGAAGGCGACGATCACCTTGTACGGGCTCTTGCGTGCTGCCAGTGCGTCGCGGATGGCGTGGAAGTATTCAATGCACCGCGGGATGGATGAGGTGACGACCATCGCGCGGGCCTGCCCGCCGATCTTCTGCTTGGCGATCACCTGGCCGAGGAAGTGCTCGACCATGATGTCGGCCTTCTGCGCGATCGCGTGCTGGTTACCCTCGACGTAGGCTCGCAGCTTCTTCGAGGCCCGCTTCACATCGAACTCCGGGTCGTCCTCGACCGTCTTCATCAGCTTGTAGTAGCTACCCACCGGCGTGTAGTTCGCGAGCACATCCACGATAAAGCCCTCTTGGATGGCCTGCTTCATCGTGTACGAGTGGAATGGGCGATGGCCGACCGTGCCGTCGGGGTTCGAGACCGGTTCGCCGAACATCTCCAGCGTCCTGTTTTTCGGTGT
>CAKZIH010000115.1 GCA_936931335.1 uncultured Nostocoides sp.
CGATCTGGACTCCGCTCCGGTGACCGCGACCGGGCGCACTCGCCGGCCAGTTCGGCGGGAATTCTCACTCGCTGCCGCCCTGGCGGAGGCCGGGTCCGCCGGCACCGGTGACTCGGGAACGGCGCAGCCCAGTGACGGCACGCCGGTGAACCAGACCTCGGCGCGCCTGACCCGGAAGCGGGCCTCCACCGCTGCTTCGGGTATCCCGGCCAGGGGTACGTCGGCGAACGGCACCCGGTCTGCAGCGGCGGGGACCCGCAAGGCTGGGTCGGCCAAAAAGGCTGCGGCGCAGCCGCGCTCGGCCTCCGGCTCCGGGACTCACTTCGGCGCCGCCCGGAAGACCACGGCGAGCGAGACCGCCGCCCCCACGAACTCGCGTCCGGCAACCAGTTCCCGCTCTCGGGCTGGCGGTACGCGCACGAGCGCGGCGCGCAAGGCGACCACTGCCGCCCAGTCGCGTCCCACAACCGCCTCTCGTTCCGAGGCAACGGGTTCTCGAAAGTCGGCGGGAAGCCCGGCCGCCGCGAAGTCGTCACCCAGCGCTAAGTCGTCGCCGAGCGCCAGCGCGGCCAACAGCGCAACGCCGGCCGCCAAGACGGCTAGTCGCAAGACCTCCACCGCGTCGCCGAGTGCCAAGGCCACGAAGTCAACCACCGCGAAGTCGGCCACCGCCAAGACCATAACCGCCAAGACAACCACTGCCAAGACCGCGGCAGCGAAGTCAACCGCAGCCAAGACCTCGCGTGCGAAGACCGCTGGCGCCAAGACCACGGCTGTCAAGAGTGCGGCCGCGAAGCGCGCCAGTGGCAGTGTCTCGACCAGGAAGGCCACCAGCGCGAAGACGGCCAGCGCGAAGACACCCAGTCCCAAAGCTGCCGAGCTGCCCACCTCCGACACCCCTACCTCTCACACCACTACTTCGGGCATCACCGCCTCCGAAAGCGCCAGGATGGACTCGCCCTCCACCGGCACGGACCGCCCGGAGGTTCCCGCCACCGAGACCCCTTCCGCCCAAGCGCCCGCCAACACGGCAGCCCCAACGAATCCCGGTACGGAACCGGCGGCCGCGGCGGAAGGCGAAAACGGCCCTACCGGCTCCACCGACGAGTCATGAGCGAATCCGTACTAGCCGCTGGGGAAACCCCGACCGCCGGGGAACCCCCGGCCACCGGTGACCTCGTCGTGGATGCCGCGATGGCCGAGCTTGCCGCACTTGACCCCAACGATCTGGACGGGCTGGCCCGGGCGGGCGCCGAGGTCGAACGCGTCCTGCGCGGGCGCCTGGGCGGCATGCCCGGCTCCCCGGAGTGAGCGAGGCCGGCGGCGCCGCGAAGCGGGCTCGGCTGGATCTGGCCCTAGTCGAGCTCGGGCTGGCGCGTTCACGCGGCCAGGCCCGAGAACTGCTGGCCACCGGCGGGGTCTTGGTGAACGGCATACCGGCCGGCAAGGCGTCCACGCCGGTGACCGATAGCGACGTGGTCACCGTGGTGGCCGAACGGGCGCGCTGGGTCAGCCGGGGCGCCGACAAAATGCTCGCGGCGCTGGCGGCATTCGGCCCCGAGGGGCTGATGGTCGCCGGCCGCCGCGCGCTGGACGTGGGGGCGAGCACGGGGGGATTCACCCAGGTTCTGGTGGAGCACGGAGCGCGCGAGGTGCTGGCCCTGGATGTGGGCCACGATCAACTCGCGCCCACGGTGGCCGCGGACCCGCGCGTACGGGACCTGTCCGGGCGGACCGTCCGCGACCTGGCGCCGACGGACCTCGGCGGGCCGGTAGACCTGCTGGTCGCCGACCTCAGTTTCATCTCGCTCACCTTGGTCATGCCGGACCTGGCCCGGGTATGCCGCCCCGATGCCGACCTGGTGCTGCTGGTCAAACCACAGTTCGAGGTCGGCCGGGCTCGCCTGGGCAAGAACGGAATCGTGCGCTCCGGGGCGGACCGAGCCGATGCCATCCGCCGGGTCATCACCGCGGCGCAGGACGCCGGATTGTCGGTATGCGGCCTCGCCGACTCGCCGGTGACCGGTACCCATGGCAATCGCGAGGTCCTGCTCTGGCTGCAGGCCCGGCCGGTTGTCAGTGGGTCATGGCAGGCTCTGTCGGAACGAATTGACGCGCTGGACGCAGTGAAGGGAGGGTGAGCGATGCGCTATCTGCGACTGGTCGTGCACCCGCATCGTCCGGTGGCCGCCGAGCATGCGGCGATGGTGATCGAGCGGCTCGCGTCCGCCGACGTGGCGGTGCTCGTGGACCGGGGGACCGCCGCGGCCTTGCCGGACGGTATCCCGGCCGTGGTCGAGGACCCTGAGGAGGTGCCGGCGCGAGAGACCGAGCTCGTTGTCGTTCTCGGCGGTGACGGCACCATCCTGCGTGGGGCCGAGCTGTCCCGGGGGAGCGGAGCGCCCCTGCTGGGGATCAACCTGGGGCACGTCGGCTTCCTGGCCGAGTCGGAACGAGAGGACCTCGACGACACGATCGAGCGCATCCTGGACCGCGACTACACGGTCCAGGACCGGATGACGCTCGAGGTGGTGGGTCTGCTTGATGGCGTGGAGATCGCCCGCTCGTGGGCCCTCAACGAGGCCACGGTCGAAAAGGCCGCCCGCGAGCGGATGCTCGAGCTCACCGTGGAGATCGACGGCCGACCCCTGTCCACGTGGGGTTGCGACGGCGTGGTGATGGCCACCCCGACGGGGTCGACGGCATACGCATTCTCGGCCGGGGGGCCGGTGATGTGGCCCGACCTCGAGGCCATGCTGCTGGTGCCGATCAGCGCCCACGCGCTCTTCGCCAGGCCGCTCGTCATCAGCCCCGATTCGGTCATCGCGATCGAGGTGATGGCGCGCACCGAAGGCAATGGGGTGCTCTGGTGCGATGGACGCCGAGCGGTGGATCTGCCGCCGGGGGCTCGGGTCGAGGTGCGGCGTTCCGGGCAACCGGTACGCCTGGCGCGGCTCAACGACTCACCCTTCACCGACCGTCTGGTGCGCAAATTCCAGCTGTCGGTGCACGGCTGGCGTGGGGCGCCGGACGCCGGCGAAGAACCCGGCGGGACCCCACCATGATCGCCGAACTGCGAATCGACGACCTCGGGGTGATCCAGACCGCGACCCTGCCCTTCCACCCGGGATTCACCGCCGTCACCGGGGAAACCGGGGCCGGCAAGACGATGGTGGTCACCGGTCTCGGCCTGCTCTTCGGCGGCCGGGCCGACCCCGCGCTGGTCCGCTCGCCAGCGCAGGCTGCTCACCTCGAGGGCATCATCGACGTGCCCGCGGGCCACCCGGCGCTTGCCCGAGCCGCGGAAGCCGGTGCGGACACGGCCGAGGATCTGATCCTGCATCGCACGGTGTCGGGCGCAGGCCGTGGCCGGGCGTTCGCCGGGGGCCGTTCGGTGCCCATCGGCGTGCTGGCGGAATTGGCCGAGCAACTCATCGCGGTGCACGGCCAGTCAGATCAGTGGCGGCTACGCTCTGGCGACCAGCAACGCGAGCTGCTCGACGCCTATGCCGGTGCCCCTGTGCAATCGGCATTGCGTCGCTATCGCACCCGCCTGGCTGCGTGGCGCGAGGCGGGGGCGGAGCATGCCCGCCTGAGCGAGCTGGCCGCCAGTCGTTCGGCCGATCTCGACCTGCTGCGCGCCGGAGTGGAGCGCATCGAGGCGGTGGACCCCAAGGCCGGCGAGGAAGATCAACTGCGCACCGAAGTAGAGCGCCTCTCCCACGCAGAGCATCTGCGCGCTGCCGCGAGCGGGGCGGCCGCGGCATTGCTCGGCGAGGAGACCAATGACCAGGCCGGGGCCGGGGACCTGCTCGCGCGGGCCGGGGCGCTGATGGCCCCCGTGGTCGAGTACGACCCAGCGCTCGCAGAACTCGCCGCCCGCTGCCGGGAGCTCTCATTGCTCGCCTCCGAGCTGGGCAGCGACCTGACCCGCTATGCCGACGGGGTCGACCTCGACCAGGAACGCTTGGCGCAACTGCAGGAGCGGCGGGCCGAACTGGCGGGGCTGGCACGGGCATACGGCGGCGACTTGGACGCGGCCCTGCGGTGGCTGGCGGACGCCAGCACCCGGCTGCTCGCGGTCGACTCCGCGGTTGACGGGCTGGCCGCGGCCGTCGAGCGGCACGTCCAGACCCGGGCCGAGCTGGCCGAGGCCGCCGAGGCCCTCTCGGCGGCCCGCAAGCGTGCCGCAACAAAGGTGGCCAAGGCGGTCACCGCCGAACTGCGGCATTTGGCCATGGGCTCCGCGGCGCTGCACGTGGAGGTGAACTCCCGAGAGGATGCCGACGCGGCATACGGGGCGGCTGGGGTCGACGATGTGGAGTTCCTGTTGCGGTCCGGGTCCGGTATGCCGGCCCGTCCGCTCGCCAAGGCGGCGTCCGGGGGCGAGTTGTCCCGCGTGATGCTCGCCATCGAGGTCGTGCTCGGTGCGGGTGGGCAGAGTGTGCCGACCTATGTCTTCGACGAGGTCGACGCGGGGGTCGGGGGCCGGGCCGCCGTCGACCTCGGGGCCCGATTGGCCCGGCTGGCGCGCACCGCGCAGGTCATCGTGGTCACCCATCTGCCGCAGGTCGCCGCCTTCGCCAACCGGCACTTGGTGGTCACCAAGGCCGATGACGGTCGGGTCTCCCGCAGCCACGTTCGAGTGGTCGAGGGCCAGGACCGA
Source organism: uncultured Nostocoides sp. (assembly GCA_936931335.1). GTDB lineage: Bacteria > Actinomycetota > Actinomycetes > Actinomycetales > Dermatophilaceae > Nostocoides_A. The sequence goes on from CAKZIH010000115.1 coordinate 4,667, forward strand.
GAGGCTGAGATCGCCCGGATGATGGCGGGGTGGGACTCGCATACCGCGCGAGGACACGCCCGCGAATTGCTGCAGAGCGCTCAGGCTCGGGCTCAAGAGTGGGACGATTGACCGCTATGGCCGCTTCGCTGATCCGTCGCTCCAAGGAGCCCGCTCCCAGCGGTGCCACCGGGGTCGCGCGCGTGGACCGGCGCACCAAGAACCTCACCAAGCGGTTGCAGCCCGGTGAGATCGCCGTCATCGACCATGAGGACATCGACCGGGTGTCCGCCGAAGCGCTCGTCGCCTGTCGTCCGGCCGCCGTAGTCAACGCCGCGCACTCGATCAGCGGCCGCTATCCGAACGCCGGACCCCAGATCATCGTGGCCGCGGGCATTCCGCTGATCGACGCGGCCGGCCCGCAGGCCATGACGGCTATCACGGAAGGGCAATGGCTGCGGCTGGATCAGGGGCGATTGCTGGCCGCGGACCGCGCGCCCGGTGGTGCGCACGCGATGGGATCCCAGCTAGGGGAGGCTCACTCGGGCGCGGCCGGGGCACGGGCCCACGTCGCGGAGCCGGAGGCGCTGGCGACGGGCAGCCCGCTGTCGGCGCAGGACATCGATGAGGCGATGGCCCGGGCCCGCGAAGGACTCTCCGCGCAATTGCAATCCTTCGCCGAGAACACGATGGAGTACCTGGTCCGGGAGAAGGACCTGCTCCTCGATGGCGTGGGCGTGCCCGTCATCACGACGCAGATCGAGGGGCGGCACGCGCTCATCGTGGTGCGGGGCTACCACTACCGCGAGGACCTGCAGGCGCTGCGGCACTACATCCGGGAGTTCAAGCCGGTGCTCATCGGGGTCGACGGTGGCGCCGATGCGCTGCTCGAGGCCAAGGCCACCCCGCACCTCATCGTCGGGGATATGGATTCGGTGTCCGATCGGGCGCTGACCTGCGGCGCCGAGATCGTTGTGCACGCCTACCGGGATGGGCGGGCGCCCGGGGCGGAGCGGGTGCGCTCCCTCGGTGTGGAGCCGGTGGTCTTCCCGGCCACCGGCACCAGTGAGGATGTGGCGATGCTGCTGGCCGACGACAAGGGGGCCAGCTTGATCGTCGCCGTGGGGACCCATGCCACTCTCGTCGAGTTCTTGGACAAGGGCCGGGCCGGGATGGCGAGCACCTTCCTGACCCGCCTGCGGATCGGTTCCAAACTCATCGACGCCAAGGGCGTCAGTCGGCTGTATCGCTCCCGGATCTCGGCCTGGACGATGCTCGCGATGCTCTTCGTCGGGCTCGCCGTGCTCGCGCTCGCGATGTGGGCCACGCCCGGGGGTGAGGTGATCCTGCAGCTGCTGGGCGCACGATGGGACGATCTGTGGGCCGCCATCGTTGGGATTTTTACGTGATCGATTTTCGCTACCACCTTGTCTCGCTCGCCTCCGTGCTCATCGCCCTAGCGATCGGCATCGTGCTGGGTGCCGGCCCCCTCAAGGAAGGCATCGGCGAGTCGCTCGGTCAGCAGGTGTCGTCGCTGCGGCAGGAGAAGGATCAACTCCGGACCGAGTTGGATGCGGCGACCGCCGAGAACAACGGCCACGCCGCCTTTGAGCGCGCGGCACTCGCCGACCTGGTCGCCGATCGGCTGAGCGGGAATTCGGTGGCCGTGGTCACGCTGCCCGGCGCGGCTTCCGGGCTGGTCTCCAACATCGAGGACACCCTCGGTGCGGCCGGTGCGGAACTCGCCGGGCCCGCGCAGATCGAACAGGCGTGGACGGACCCGGCGCCGGACGCGGTGCAGGAGCGTGCGGCTCTGGCCGGCGAGCTGGCCCCGAAGCTCGGGCTCACGCCCGCCGAGGATGGGTCGGTGTCCCTAGACGAGGTGCTCGCCGCCGTGCTGACCAATCGCCGCCCGGCCGCCGGCGAGCAGCCAGGGCAGCCGGCCCCCTCCGAGTCCGAACGGTCCGAAGCGTGGTCGCGGCTGCGGGAAGCCAAGCTCGTCGGTGGGAGCTTTCCCGACACTGCCGCCTCCCTGGTGGTAGTGGTAGGCGCGCCGCAGATCGCCGTCCCCGCGCAGACCGCCACCACCGACGCGGACCCGCTGGCGGGCCTGGCCCGGCTGGCCTTGGCCCTGGACCGCGGCAGTGACGGCGCGGTCATCGCCGCCGAAGTGGATCCCACCGTCGCCAACGCGGAGTCGGTGGTCTCCGCCGCGCGCAGCGAGTCGCAGGTGCGGCAGCGGGTGTCGTCCGTCGACAACGCCGGCAGCGCCATGGGGCAGGCAAGCATCGTGTTCGCGCTCGCCGAGCAGGACACGGGCGGAGCGGGGCAGTACGGCCGGCTCACCGGCGCCGGTGCCCTCTTCCCCGATGTCAGCTGAGATGTCCGCCGTGGCGCGCGAGCGTGTCGCCGGCCTAGTCGCCGTTGGGGTGTCCGCTCTCGTGGGCCGCGGGGCCACCGCAGCCCTGCGTCGTTGGCCGCCCGGGGGAGCGGGGCGCTGGACCCGAACCAACCACGCCGGCCGGCCTATCTCGTTGCTTGAGGGGCCCGGGTATGTCGCGGGTTCGCTCGCCGGGGCGGGCGCCTGGTCCGTCAGTGCTGCGACGGTGGCGCCCTCGCTCGTTGCCGCGGGAGGCGCGGGGTTGGCGGGCCTGATCGACGATCTGTTCGGGGATTCCGGGGACAAGGGCCTGCGCGGCCATCTGCGCGCTTTGCGCCGCGGCAAGGTGAGCACCGGGGTGGTCAAGATCGTGCTGCTCGCCGGGGCGGGCGTGGGCACGGCATACCTCATCGACCAGGGGAATGATCGCGCGCTGCCCGTGCCGACCACCCTCCTCGGCGCGGGCGTGGTCGCGGGTGCCGCGAATTTGTCCAATCTGCTCGACCTGCGCCCCGGACGCGCGCTGAAGGCCACCCTGCTCGCCGCTGCGCCCCTGACTATCGGGGCCTTGCCCGCCAATCCCGACGCGGTCCGGATCGCGGCGTCCGCGGCCGGGGCCGCGCTGGGGACGCTGCGCGCGGACTTGGCCGGGGAGACGATGCTCGGAGATACCGGGGCCAATGCCGCCGGTGCACTCCTGGGCGCCGCCCTGGTCGCGCGCACCGGCCTGTTGGGCCGGACGGGCGCGCTGGGTGTGCTCACCGCGCTGACCTTGCTGTCGGAGAAGCGCAGTTTCACCTCGATCATCGAGTCCACCCCCGTGTTGCGGGAGTTGGACGCCTGGGGCCGTGGGTGAGCGAGGCCGCACGCGTGGGTGAGGTGGCAGGCCCGGCTGAGGCGGCAGGGTTGGCTGAGGCGGCAACTGCGCATGCCGGACCGGCGGCCAGCGTGGGCGCCAACGCCCGGGTTATCGCCGGGCTCACCATGGCTGCCCGAGTGGCGGGCCTGGCGCGGATGCTGGTCTTCGCGGCGTGCGTCGGGGCGAGTGCGGTGGGGGCGGCATACCAAAGCGCCAATACCGTGCCCAATGTCATCTTCGAGATCGCGGCCGGGGGCGTCCTCGCGGCAATCGTGGTGCCGCTCTTGGCCGCCCGCGTCCAGGCCGGGGACCGCCCCGGCGTGGACGCGATCGCCTCAGCGCTGCTGACCTGGACCCTGCTGGTCCTGCTGCCACTGACCGTGCTCGTGGCGGTAGGCGCGCCGAAGCTGGCTGGGGCGCTCTTGCCCGAGCCCGACACCGCCCGGCTGGGCACGCACATGCTGTGGGTCTTCGCACCCCAGGTCGTGCTCTATGGCCTCGGCATCGTGGTCACCGGGATCCTGCATGCCCACCGGCGGTTCGTGGCCGCCGCGCTCGCGCCCCTGATCTCCAGCCTGGTGGTGATCGCGACCTACGGCTTGTATGCGGCTCTCGTGCGGGGCGGCATGGACCGGGACAGCGCGGTATGGGTGCTCGCCGGGGGGACTACCGCCGGGGTCGTCGCCCTGGTCGGCACGCTGGTGCCCTCGGCCCGGCATACCGGGCTGCACCTGCGGCCCACTCTGCGCTTCCCGGACGGGGTGGCGGCACGGGCTCGGCGCCTCGCCGGAGCCGGGCTGATCGCCCTACTCGCGCAACAGATCAGCGTGCTGGCCGTGCTCTGGCTGACCAATCACCGCGCGGCCACCGGAAGTATCAACGCGTATCAATACGTCCAAGCCATCTACCTGCTCCCGTATGCCGTGCTCGCCGTCCCGCTCGCCACCGCCGCCTATCCGGTCCTCGGAGCCAGCGATGGTCAGGGGGAAGCGGCCGAGCATCTGCTCGCGCAGACCGGGCGCCGGATCGTCATCCTGGCCGGGATGGCGGCCACCGTGCTCGCCGTCGCCGCGGCGGACCTGGGCACCTTCTTCACCGCGATCGACGCGGGGCGCACCGGCGGCGGGGCGAGTGCGCTCGCCGCGCTCCCGCAGACCATGCGTGCCTTCGCCCCGGGATTGATCGGGTTCGGGCTGTCGGCGCTGCTCACTCGGGCCCTGTATGTCCGTGGCTCGGCCACCCGCGGTTCGCTGGCCATGGCCGCCGGCTGGTTGCTGGCCGCACTGCTACCGCTCGCCGCCGCCGGTTCGGCACCTGCCACGCAGCGCACTCTGAGCTTGCTCGGGATCGGTTCCAGCATCGGGATGACCCTCGCCGCGCTGCTCCTGCTCTGGCTAGTCCGGGGCAGCTGGGGGAGCACCGCAGTGGCCGGCGTGACCCGGGCCACGCTCGCGGCCGGTGCGGCCGCTCTGGTCGCGAGCGCCGTGGCACCTGCGCTGCGCTCGGCCCTGCCCGCCGCCACCTCCGCCCCA
>CAKZIH010000116.1 GCA_936931335.1 uncultured Nostocoides sp.
GATGCTCATGCGCTTTGCGGCCACCCTGGCCGATGTGATCTGGGCAGCCATCGGCTGGTCCTGGGCGCGGGCTCATCACCTGCTCGGCGAGCGTGCCTAGGATGCCAGCGTGAGCGAGCCCACCGAACGCCAGGAGCAGCTGGCCTATTCGGAGTTGATGGGCAAGATGACCGACGAGACCGGACGGCGCGCCAAAGCCCGCAAGATTCTCGCCGTGGTCCGGCATGCGGTGGGCGTGGCCGACCTGGGCGGTATGCGGGCGCTGGATATCGGCTGCTCGGCGGGTTTCATCGCGGACGAGATCGCCGCCGCCGGGGCCCGCACCACCGGGGTGGATATCGACGAACCCGGTCTGGCGCAGGCCCGCGCCCGCTTCGGTGACCGGGTCGACTTTCGGGTGGCGCGCGGGGAGAACCTGCCCTTCCCCGATGCCAGCCTTGACCTGGTGGTGTTCAACCACATCTATGAGCATGTGGTCGATCCCGAGGCGGTGGTCGCCGAGATCCGCCGGGTCCTGGCCCCGCAGGGCGTGCTCTATCTCGGCGTCGGTCACAAGCACCAGATCCTGGAGCCGCACTACAAACTGCCCTTCCTGTCCTGGCTGCCGCAGCCGGCGGCGAATCGCTATATGCGGCTGACGGGCAAGGGGGAAAGCTATTACGAGCGCTACTACTCCCGCCCGGCGCTGCGCCGGCTGGTGGCCGCCTTCGACGTGTGGGACTACACCCTGCCCGTGCTCGCCGACCCGGTGGCCTTCGCCGGTGGTGACCTGATCCCCACCTGGTCTGCCCGCATACCGGAGCCGGTGCTCGCCGCGGCCCTGCCCCTGGTGCCGACCTATATCTGGGTGGGCTTCGGTTCGCCGCGCCGGCCGGCCGGCCCGGCGCTGCGGGTCGCTCCCCGACACCTGTGAGCGCGGCGGCTGGCGAGCGGCGCTACCGGCCCGGGCATCCGGTGGCGGTCGCTACGATCCTGGCCAGCTTTCGGCGGGGGAGCGGGGATCCGACATTCCGGCGCGATGACGCGGGAATCTGGTTAGGCCGGGCCACCCCGGCCGGTCCAGGCACGCTTCTGATCGGCGGCCAGGACAGCACCGGGGAGATCCGCGGACGGGCCTGGGGTCCGGGGGCGGACTGGCTCCTGGATCAACTGCCCGACCTGCTCGGGGATCGCGACGACTGGTCGGACTTCCGGGCGCATCATCCGCAGGTGGACGCGGCCCGGGCCGCGAACCCCGGCTGGCGGATTCCCCGCTCCGGCCTGGTCATCGACGCCCTAGTGCCCTCGGTCATCGAACAAAAGGTGACCGGCAAGGAGGCCTTCGGCGCCTTCCGCCGCTTGGTCCGCCGGTATGGCGAGCCCGCCCCCGGCCCGCAGCCCGACCTGCGCGTCCCCCCGACCGCCGCGGTATGGCGCACCATCCCCTCCTGGGAATGGCTGCAGGCGGGCGTCACCGCCCAGCGCTCCGACACCGTGATGCGCTGCGTCCAGCGGGCCGGTCGGATGGAAGAGGCCGCGGGTATGCCGTTGCCCCAGGCCCGGGAGCGGTTGCGGGCGATCCCCGGGGTAGGGGTATGGACGGTGGCCGAGGTGGCCCAGCGTGCGCTCGGCGATCCGGACAGCCCGAGCTTCGGCGATTACCACGTGGCCAAGCAGATCGGCTGGCGGTTGCTGGGGCATGACATCGACGACGATCAACTCGCCGAACTCCTGGAGCCCTATGCCGGCCATCGCTTCCGGGTGCAGGCGCTGCTCCTATTGGGCTCGCCTGGTGCGCAGACCCGGCCCCGGCGCGGGCCGCGGTTCACCCTGCCGACGCATCTGCCCGGGCCCCGGCGCGGCTGAGGTCACCCGCGGGGCGGCCGCTCAGTCGACGGTGGGGATCGCGGTGAGCGTCAGGCCCGGCGCGGTTGCGTCGAACTCGCCCCATTCGCCCAAGCGCAGTTCCGCCGCCGACAGGTCTTCCGACCACAGGGCCACCTCCAGCCGGGCAGCGAGCCGGCCCAGGGCAAAGGCGTCGCGGCCGTGGGCCGGGATCTCGACTCGGGCCCGATCCGGGGCCAGGGGAGTGACCACATACCGTTGCTCGGGCGCGGATCCGAGCTCAGACTCGCCCGCCGGCCCGAGCGCCACCCGCACCGCCCGGTGCAGGCGCGGCGCCACGTCCTGCGCCCCGGTGGGTCGGATGCCGGCGGCTTCGGCAGCGGGGGAGCCGGGGGGTGCGCCAAGGGCAGCGCGGACCGCCTCCCGATGGCCCATCGCGAAGAAGTCCCCGGGTCCGGTGCGCACCAGCCGCGCCGCCCCGGGTACCTGGCCGGTCTGGCTCCCCGCAGGGACATCGGCGACCAGGTGGCCCAGTCCGCGCACCAGCGCAACCGGCACCCGGTTTAGCTTGCCCTTGACCAGGTCGGCGGCGGCCGCGAGTTCGTCGGCAACGGCGACCGCGGTGACCTCGAGCGGCCGGCCGTCGGTGTCCATCCGGCCGCGGTAATCCTCGAGCACCCGCACCCCCGCGGCCCCGAGCGCGAAGTCAGTCTGTCCCGCCCGCCACGGACGACCGGCGGTATCGGTGAGCACCACGCCAAACCGAGGAATGGCGCCAAGTCTTGACCTCAGGTATGCGGTTATCTCCGCATGCAGGTCGCACGTGACGGCGTCCGGGTCCGCAGGAAGCAACAGGGTTTCGCCCTCCGGTCCGACATTCGAGTCGTCCACCCCGGCGGCGGCCATCACCACCCCGTGTCTGCCTTCCACGATGCGGGTGATGCCGGTGGCAGTGGCGCGTTCGGCGACCACCCGGACCGTCTGCCCGGCCACCGCGGCCCGGCGATCGCCCGCTGCGCGCAGCCCGAGGGCCTTGGAGACGATCTTGCTCGTCACACAGAGGATGTCCCCGTCCCGCAGATCCAGGCCCGCCCGCTCTAGGGCCGCGCCGATCAGCGCGGGGAGGTCGTCGCCGGGAGCGACGGACGGCATACCGGGCAGGGCATAGATCTGGAAGACGGCGACGGCAGCCGGATCGGACGACGAAGCGGGCGGTGCGCTCATCCGCGCCGGGTGTCTTTCAAGCTCAATGCGAGGTCGAGAGTAGCGCGGGCGATCCGAGCCGCCGCGGGCCGATCGCTCATGAGGAGGGGCGCGTCATAGGCGACCACCTGCGTGTCGCCCAGGGCGAAGGTGCCGTCACCCGGATCCACCAGCCAGCCGTCGAGGAAATCGGCATACAGCCCGCCGACCCCCTTGGCCGAGGGGTCGACGCCGATCACCTGCAGACAGGTGTCCGCGTGACCGCGGACCGGCCGACCGCCGATGAGCGGGCATACCCCGACGACCGGCGCCACGGTGCCGCGAAGGGCATCGCGCACGCCCGGCACGCCCAGGATGATCCCGATCGAGACGACGGGATTGCTCGGCGGTAGCAGGACCACATCGGCGGTGCGGATCGCGTCCAAAACGCCCGGCGCGGGCTTGGCGCGCTCCATCCCGACGGCGACGAAGCGCTGAGCCGGGGTCTGTGCCCCTTCGCCGACCCACCACTGCTGGAAGTGGATTGCCTCGACCTCGTCCCCCCGCTCGACCACCACATGGGTCTCCACCGGGTCGTCGCTCATCGGCAGGATCTCGATGCGCCGCTGCAGCAGACCCCAACGCTGCGCCAGGCGGGCTGTGATTTCCGTCGCACTCAGGCCCGAGCCCAGCCACAGCGAGCGCGCGATATGGGTGGCGAAGTCCAGATCGCCGAGCCCGAACCACTCCTGCCCCACCCCGTATGCCGTCAGCTCCCCTTGAACGGTGTAGCTGTCGCCGGCGCGGCCCCACCCCTGGGCCTCATTGCTGCCGCCGCCGAGCGTGTAGAGCAGGGTGTCCACATCGGGGCAGATGCGCAGCCCGAAGAGGGTGATGTCGTCGCCGGTGTTGGCCACCACAGTGAGTTGCGCGTCGGCGAATGCGGGGTCGGCGTCCAGGGCATCGCGCAGGCCGCGCAGGAAGCGCGCGCCGCCGATGCCACCGGCCAGAGCGGTGATACGCATGCGCCGATTCTCACCCATCCGTGCCGACTGGGTTGTCCCCAGGGACGGTCGCGCTGGGCTTGACTTGAAGGGCATCACAGTCGTGTAATTCCCTCAATGTGATGCCAGAGCGCGGTGCGGCTCCCCGCCCTGCCCAGGCACCCGAGCCCGCCATGATGGAGGAGAGCCCCGTGAGTGAATTGGTCTTGCTGGGGACCACTGGCGAGGAAGAGCTCTCGTGGCAGGAGCGGTCGCTGTGCGCGCAGACCGACCCCGAGGCATTCTTCCCCGAGAAGGGCGGCTCCACTCGCGAGGCCAAGCGCGTTTGCACCGGCTGCGAGGTGCGGGCCGAATGTCTCGCCTATGCCTTGGCGAATGATGAGCGCTTCGGCATCTGGGGCGGACTGTCCGAGCGCG
>CAKZIH010000117.1 GCA_936931335.1 uncultured Nostocoides sp.
CGACCGGTAGGCAACGAGCATCACCTCAAAGCCCACCACTCAACGGGGCTCTATCAAGACCACGACCGCCAGTACGGTGCATGCCGCGCCAATTGCGCCTAACCAGGCACTCCCATCAGCGAAGAAGAGAAGCGTCGCGAGCCACAGCCCGAGCGCGGAGGCCGCGCTCAACCCGACGGCGGTGTAGTAGCGGCGTGCTTGGCCTGTGGACGGACGCCATACATCGTCGAAGCGGACGTGCTGCAGTTCGTGAGCGAGTATGCCCCGTTGAACATCGGTCGCCTGGCGCAGTAGTTCGTCGCTGACCTCGACCGCCCACACTGCGTGATTGCCCTTCGGGGGTGCGACCCGAACCGGTCCACGCCCGTGGCGGTGACGGCGAACTTCAACGTCGTCGATGCCGAGGGTGACGCACATTTCGCTGACCCACGCCGTCGCATCATGCAGCGTCGCGCCCGTAGCGGATCCCGTTGCACTCACTGCAGTTGCCCGGCGGCCTCGGCGTCGAATCGGCGGGCGCCTCGGTATGCCTCTCGAAGGGTGCCCGGGTCGGCACTCATCGTCCACGCTTCGTCAAGTCGGACGATGCCATTGCGCATGAGCAGATCTCCGGGTTCGACGTCGAGGACCTCGCAGAGGCCGGCCAAAGTGCGCAGGGTGAGCCGTTCGGGTGGCCTGGCAACCAGTCGGCGTACTTGTTCGACTGACGGTGCGTCGTCACCCATCACGTCGCCCAGCCGCCGGTGCAGTTCACTTGCGCTGCGGATCTCGCGCATGACCATCACGACCGGCAACGCCCACGTGATCGGCGGCATGTCATCCGTGTCCTCTCGCATCGGGTTCGCCTTCAGGGACGATCGGCAGGTCGCGAGCGGGGTCAGCGTGCCCGACGGGACCGTGCTCAGGTACACGACCTCCGCCTGACCGCACAGGTCCAGGGTCCATCCGGTGCAGGAAGGATCGGACATCTCAGGACGCGGTACAGCACGTCGCAGGATGCCCGACTGCCTCACGGCCGCAGCGGATCCTCGGCCAGGTGTCGGCCTCGATCCGTTGGAATCATGCTGACAGCCATGCTCAGGGCGCCTGCTGGTCGGACTCCTCGATGGTGACGAGATCGCGCGGCCGACAGGATCAGCTGTTGAGGAATGGGTAGTCCGTGTAGCCCTCGGCGCCGCCGCCGTAGAAGGTGTCGGGATTCGGCTCGTTGAGCTCGGCGCCGGTCCGCCACCGCGCGGGCAGGTCCGGGTTGGCCAGGAACAGCCGGCCGACGGCGACCGCGTCCGCGAGGTCCTTGTCGAGAATCTCCTGCGCCGACTCGCGGGTGGTGATCTCACCGAAGCCGTCGTTGGCGATGACCACGCCGCCGAAGCCGCGGCGCAGCTCCTGGATGAGGTCCTGCTTGGGGTCCGCCAGGATGCTCAGGTAGGCCAGCCCGAGCGGCGCAAGGCCCTCGACCAAGAGCCCGTAGGTGGCGGCGACGTCGGCCGGGTCCTCCTCGGTGGCGCCCTGGATGTTGTGTGCGGGGGAGATCCGGATGCCCACCCGGTCGGCGCCGATCTCCGCGGCGACCGCACGGGTGACTTTGAGGGCGAAACGGACCCGATTCTCGGGCGAGCCGCCGTACTCGTCGGCGCGGTGGTTGGAGCCGGGCGCCAGGAACTGGTGGATGAGGTAGCCATTGGCGCCGTGGACCTCGACGCCGTCCAGGCCAGCGTCGACCGCGTTGCGGGCAGCCCGCACGTAGCCCTCGACGACGGCGGGGATCTCCTCGAGCTTGATCGCGCGGGGGGTCGGGTAGGGCTTCATCCCGTCGGCGGTGAACATCTCATTCGGGGCCGTCAGCGCGCTCGGCGCGATGACCTCCTGGCCACCGGTGTTGTCGGGGTGGGCGATGCGACCGGCGTGCATCAGCTGCGCCACGATCCGGCCGCCGTTCGCGTGCACGA
>CAKZIH010000118.1 GCA_936931335.1 uncultured Nostocoides sp.
TGAGGTGGCAGCCACCCTGGCGAAGATCAGCCGCAGCATGGAGGGTCAGCCGGACGCGGCCGGGGTCAGACTCACCCCCGAGCGGGTGAGCAGCTTCCTGATGCGGATGATCTTCAGCATGTTTGCCGAGGACGTGGGCCTGCTCAGCGACAAGTTCCGCAAGGCCCTCGAGGGCATGCGCGGCGATACCGAGGCGTTCGTGCCGACCGTCAAGGAACTCTGGGACAAGATGGCGACCGGCGGGTTCAGCGTCGCGCTTCAGGAGAAGATCCGGCACTTTAATGGCGGGCTGTTCGAGAACGTCGAGATGCTGCCGGTCACAGCGGAGCAACTCGCGCTGTTCATCGAGGCGGCGCAGCACGACTGGAGCCAGGTGGAGCCGAGCATCTTCGGCACCCTGGTTGAGCGCGCCCTCGATCCGGTGGAGCGGCATCAGCTCGGGGCGCACTACACCCCGCGCGCCTACGTGGAGCGGCTGGTGAACCAGGTCGTGATGGTGCCGCTGCGCGAGGACTGGCGCAGCGTGCAGGTGGAGGTGCAGCGCACCCTCGACCTGGCTGGCGACGACGCCAAGGACCAGATGGCGGCGCGGCTCAAGGCTCGCGGCCTGGTGGAGCGCTTCCTCACCAGCTTCCGGGAGCTGCGGGTGCTGGATCCCGCGTGTGGGACAGGGAACTTCTTGTACGTCTCGATGGAGCTGATGAAGCGCCTGGAGGCCGAGGTCACCGAGACCCTGGTGGGGTTGGGGGGTGTGGCCCCCCTGATCGGCGTCACCCCCGAGCAGTTCCTAGGCCTGGAGCTGAACCCGCGCGCCGCGCGTGTTGCCGAGCTGGTGCTGTGGATCGGCTACCTTCAGCTCTACGCCCGCGAGCACGGCAAGGCCAGCCCACCCGAGCCGATCCTCAAGGCTTTCCGCAACATCCGGCAGACGGACGCGGTGCTCGCCTACGAGGGCAAGCAACCGCACGTCGGCAAGGACGGCCAGCCGGTGACGCGCTGGGACGGTGTGAGCCGCGTCACCGATCCGGCCAGCGGGCGCGAGGTGCCGGACCCAGCCGCACGGGTGCAGGACACCCTCTATCTCAAGCCTCGCCAGGCGCTGTGGCCCGCCGCGGACTTCATCGTCGGGAACCCACCATTCATCGGTGCAGGTCCCATGCGCGAGGCGCTGGGTGACGGCTATGTCCAGGCGCTCCGCAAGGTGTACAAGAGCACCAAGCAGCTTGTCGGCGTGCCGGACAGCGCCGACTTCGTCATGTACTGGTGGCACAAGGCGGCAGCCAGCATGGCGAGTCTGCCCAGGCTCCGCCGCTTCGGGTTCGTCACCACGAACAGCGTCAAGCAGACGTTCAACCGCCGGGTCATCGAGGAGCACCTGGCGGCGAGCATGCAGGCGGCCCGGCCGCTGAGCCTGGTGTATGCCGTGCCGGATCACCCCTGGGTGGACGAGGCGGACGGGGCCGCGGTGCGCATCGCCATGACAGTGGTCGCCCTCGGCAAGCGTGAGGGTGTGCTAGAGCGGGTCGTCGAAGAAGAAGTAGGCGAGCGCGGCGAGTACACGGTGAAGACCGTCACGCAGATTGGGCGTATCAATCCGGACCTGACGGTGGGGGTCGACGTGACGACAGCCGCCGAACTGAAGGCGAATGAGCGGATCAGCAGTCGTGGCGTGCAGTTGATGGGTTCTGGCTTCATCGTGCCGCGCGTCAGCGCGCCCGATCCCACGACCGGCACGAAGGAGACGGACAGCCTGGACCTGGGACTGGGCCGAATCGAAGGCCTGGAACGTCACATCCGCGAGTACCGCAATGGACGTGACCTCACCCAGCGGCCCCGT
>CAKZIH010000119.1 GCA_936931335.1 uncultured Nostocoides sp.
ATCCGCAATCGCATCGCGCCGCCGGAGCCGGTGGACAAGGACCTCTACGAGCTGCCGCCCGAGGAGCACGCGGAGATCAAGCAGGTCCCCGGCACCCTGTCGGAGGTGCTGGACGCGCTGGAGGCCGACCACGAGTTCCTGCTCGAGGGTGATGTCTTCACCCGCGATGTGATCGAGACCTGGATCGAGTACAAGCGCAAGAACGAGATCGACCCGATCCGCTTCCGCCCCCACCCCCACGAGTTCGAGATGTACTACGACCTCTAGGCCTTAGCCGAGTTCAGCGGCGGGCGACCAGCCCGCGATGCGCAACAAGTCCGCACCACCGCAGGTATGCGGTTAGCGCGGCCCTGGCAGGTAGGCGAGCATGCGATCCAACAGGCCGGCGGCCCGGCGCAGATCCGCGGAGGCCGGGGCCGGCTCATAATCGAGCAGTTCGTCCACGTCGTCTCGCCAACCCGGCCGATAGGCGTCGGCGTGGGCGGCGGCCACGCGAGCGGCTAAGCGGACCACCACCGGTTCCACACTCCACAGCAACTCGAAGCGGCGACGGTTGTCGCGGATCCGGGCCGCGCTAGGGAGTTCGACGCCGACCAGACAGACGGGCATATCGGGGGCGTCGCAGATGACGAGCCACTCCCGGCGCAGCGGGGAGTCCGCGGGCAAGGCCACCTCGATCGGCGCACCTGCCCGCAGCGGCGCCGGGTCAGCGAAATCGGCGAAGAGCACCGTGGCCGCGGCGGTTCGAGCCAGCTCCGCCCACCGGTCGAAGGAGGCACGAGCGAACTCCTCGCGCTGGAAGCCAGCAAAAAGCACCGGGCGCACCGCCCGCGCCGCGCATTCGTCCTCCACCGCCCGGCTCAGCGCCAGCATCGTCGTCTTGGACACCGAATGCACGATCACCTCGGGATGCGCGCGGCGCAGTTCGGCATAGACCGAATGGGTCGGCCACGCGGGCGCGGCGACGCGTCCGATGGCCGCCGAGGGGGGAAGGCCGAGCGCTCGTAAGCGCGCCACCTCCACCACATCGGCGACATCCTGGGCGACATACCGGCGGTGCCCGCCAGGCAAACGCACCGGTCGCGGAAAGTCGTAGCGCGCCTCCCAACTGCGCAAGGTGGGGGCAGGCACGCCCGTCCGCTCGGCGAGATCACCGATGGTTAATAGGCCCTGCGCAGACTCCACTGGATACCATTCCTACTCAGGTTGCCTAGAATTTCTGCAGAATAATGCGTAGGTTGATTCCCGCCCACCCGCACGTCGGAGGACATTGTGGACCAGCACAACCCGAACGACGTACTGCGTCGATTACTGGACGCTGGCCGGCGCCGAGCGAGAGCCAATGGCCCTGATCACGCCCGCTTGTGGGACTGCCTGACGGCGGCGACCGAAGGCGGCAAACGGTTCCGGCCGACACTCGTGGTGGGCACCCATGACGCCCTGGGGGGCAGCAATCCCGGTGCCGCGGCCCAGGTGGGCGCCGCCGTCGAATTGCTGCATACGGCCCTGGTGGTCCACGACGACGTCATCGACGGCGACGAAGTGCGTCGTGGGCAACCAAATGTCAACGGCTCCTTCCGGGCCGCCGCGGCCGGAGCCGGGATCAACCCGGTTGGCGCGCAGATGTACGGCCGGACCGCCGGCATTCTCGCCGGCGATCTGGCGCTGGCGGCGGCGGTGCGGGCCGTGGCCACCTGCGGCGCGGAGCCGGAGGTCACCGACGCGGTGCTGGACCTTTTCGATACGGCCCTGCACACCACTGCCGCCGGAGAGTTGGCCGATGTCGGCCTCGCTCTGGGGATGGGCCAGGCGACTCTGGCCACCAGCCTGACGATGGCCCAGCAAAAGACGAGTGCCTATTCCTTTGCCCTGCCGCTGCAGGCGGGGGCGGTACTTGCCGGTGCTGCTGCGCACACCGTGACAGTGCTTGGTGAGGCGGGCCGCCTGCTGGGCACCGCCTTCCAACTGTTGGACGACCTGCTTGGGGTCTTTGGGGATCCGGTGCGTACCGGCAAATCGGTCACCAGCGATCTGGCCACCGGCAAGCAGACCCCCCTGCTCACGCACGCCCAGCAGACCCCCGAATGGCCGTCGATCCGGATGTATGTCGGGCGGGAGTTGCCCAACGACGAGCTGAGCGAGGTTCAGCTCCTCCTGCAGCGCTGCGGCTCCCGGGGGTATGTCGAGCAACTCATAGCCGGGCATGTCGACCAGGCTCGCCGGGTCCTTGCCGATGTGCCCGCGTGTCTGGACCTGCTCGCGGTGGTCGACCTGAGCCTGCCCGCACATTACGGTGCGGTTGTCGCCGCATGAGGGGTGCCCTGCGGCCGCACCGGGTGCCGCAGATCGACCGGTATGACGAGTTCTGCGGGCAGACCGCGACTTCGGTGATCCGCGCCTATTCGACCTCCTTCGGGCTGGCCTCCCGGCTGCTCGACCAGCCGGTCCGCGACCGCGTCCGCACCACCTACGCCCTGGTGCGGATCGCCGACGAGATCGTGGACACCCCGGACCCCGCGCTGACCCAGCACAGCCGAGCGACGCTGCTGGGGTTGCTGCAGGAGGATGTGCGCCAGGCGCTGGCCTGCGGATATAGCGCGAATCCGGTGGTGCACGCCTTCGCGAGCACGGCCCGTGAGTGCGGCATCCACGCCGACCTCATCGACCCATTCTTCGCGTCCATGACGATGGATCTGACGATGACCCGGCATACGCCGGAGAGTTTCGATCGCTATGTCTACGGCTCCGCCGAGGTGGTGGGGCTGATGTGCCTGCGGATCTTCCTCGCCGACACTCCCGATGCCGCGGCCGGCTACGACCGGCTCGCCCCCGGGGCCCGCCGGCTCGGGGCGGCATTCCAGAAGGTCAACTTCCTGCGCGATCTCGCCGAGGATCACGACACCCTCGGCCGCGGCTATTTCCCCGGTCTGGATGTCGCCGCCTTCACCGATGCCGACCGGGACCGGCTGCTCGACGACATCGACGCCGATCTCGCCGCCGCTGCCGCGGTCATTCCCCAGTTGCCGTCCGGGAGCCGGCGGGCGGTATGGGCCGCCCACGCCACCTTTGCCGAGCTCGGCAGCCGATTGCGGGCCACGCCCGCCGCCCAGATCCGGTGCACCCGGGTGCGCGTCCCGGACCGGGTCAAGCTGCGGCTGCTCGCCGGTGCCCTGCGTGAGGGCCGCGGGTGACGGCCCGGCACACCCCTGCCGGTGGCGCGCTCGCGGGTGCTGATGCACCAGAACGGGTGGTGATCATCGGCGGCGGCATCGCCGGGCTCGCCACCGCCGCACTGCTCGCCTCCCGGGGGTATGCCGTCGACCTGCTGGAAAAGAATGCCGAGCTCGGCGGACGGGTCGGCAGCCTCGAGGTCGATGGGTTCCGCTTCGACACCGGCGCGTCCTGGTATCTCATGCCCGAGGTCTTCGACCACTTTTTCGCCCTGCTGGGCACCAGCGCGGCCACCGAACTGGATCTGGTCGCCCTGGACCCGAGCTATCGCGTCTTCATCGAGGGCCGGGACGGTGCGCTCGACATCCAGCCCGACCGGGAGGCCAATGGGGCGCTCTTCGACTCCATCGAGCCCGGCGCCGGGGCACGGCTGGAGGACTATCTGCGCTCCGCCGACGAGACCTATGCGCTGGCGCTGAATCACTTCCTCTACACCAACTTCGACTCCGTGCCGGCGCTCGCGCACCGCGACATCGTCCGCCGACTACCCACGCTCGCCCGGCTGCTCACCCGCTCCCTGGGCAGTCATATCGCCGACCGGTTCACCGACCCCGCCCTGCGGCAACTGCTCGGCTATCCGGCGGTCTTCCTCGGGTCGGCGCCGGAGCGCACGCCGAGCATGTATCACCTGATGAGTCGACTCGACCTGGGCGAGCGGGTGCTCTACCCCCAGGGCGGGTTCACCGAACTGATCGCGGCCGTGGCCCGGCTGGCCCGGGCCCACGGTGCCCGGCTGCATACCGGAGCCGAGGTGACCGACATCCTGACCAGCGAGCCGAGCGGGCGGGAGCGGCCGCGGGTGCGGGGGGTGCGGCATACCGGCGCGGCGGGAACCCAGGAAATCGCGGCCGACGTCGTCGTCGGCGCCGCCGATCTGCACCACCTGGAGACCGCGCTCCTGCCACGCCACCTGCAGACCCACCCGGAATCCGCCTGGCGGCGCCGCTGCCCCGGCCCGGGTGCGGTGCTCGGCCTGCTCGGCATCGAGGGGCGGGTGGACGCGCTGGCCCACCATTCGCTCTTCTTCACCCGCGACTGGGACGCGAACTTCGGCGACATCTTCGAGCGGCAGCGCATCCCCGACCCCGCCTCCATCTATGTCTGCGCACCCTCGCGCACCGATCGGTCCGTCGCCCCTACCGACTGCGAGAACCTCTTCGTGCTCATCCCCGTCCCCGCGGACACGGCCATCGGCGCCGGCGGTCCCGATGGCACCGGCGCCCCCCAGGTGGAGGCCGCCGTCGACCGCGCGATCGCTCAGATCGCCGCCTGGGCGCGGGTCCCGGACCTGGCCGAGCGAGTGCTGGTGCGGCATACCCTCGGGCCTGCCGACTTCGCGCAGAACTATCACGCATGGCGCGGCGGTGCGCTCGGGCTGGAGCACACCCTGCGCCAGAGTGCCTTCCTGCGCCCCGGCAACCGCTCGCGCACGGTGGACGGCCTGCTCTATGCCGGCGCCAGCACCATCCCCGGCGTCGGGCTGCCGATGTGCCTGATCAGCGCCGAACTCGTGCTCAAGCGGCTGACCGGCGACCACTCCCCCCGGCGGGTGACGCGATGAGCCTGCGCCACTGGTCGTATGTCGCCATGCTCGCCTTTTGCCTGCTGGGCACCCTGCCGCTCATCCCCGCCTTCCGGTTGCGGGTGCTGCGCGCGCCGGGTCGGTTGGTGGCGGCGATCGTCCTGGGCGGCCTGCCCTTCCTGCTCTGGGATGTCTATGCCACCAAGGCCGGACACTGGAGCTTCGATGCCGCCCAGACGTTGCCCTGGCGGGTCGCCGGTATGCCGCTGGAGGAGATCGCCTTCTTCGTCGTCATCCCGCTGGTCTCGGTGCTCACCTATGAGGCCGTGGCCACCCTGCGCGCCCGCCGCGGCGCTCGGTCGGCGGCGGCGCAGCGCTCTCAAGAGGCCGAGCGCTCCCGGGCGGCGGAGGGGTCATGAGCTATACCGCCCTGGCGGGCAGCGCCGTCATACTCGCGCTGCTGCTGGACCAACTGGTGGTGCGCACCCGGCTCACCTCCACCCGCACCTGGTGGCTGGCCTACGCAATCATCGTCTTCTTCCAACTGCTGACCAATGGCTGGCTCACCGGGCGCGGCATCGTCCGCTACCGCGACGACGCGATCCTGGGCAGCGAGCGGATCGTGGCCGTCGGCGAGGGTCGGCTGCTCTATGCGCCGGTCGAGGACCTGGCCTTTGGATTCGCCCTGGTGCTCACCTCCTGCGTCGCCTGGGATCGCCTGGGCCGCCGCGGTCGGGAGGAGCACCCCGGCCGGGAGGTCAGCACTGGCCAGGCGCGGCACCGGCAGGAGCGGCGCGGCGAGCAGAGCGCGAGCCCAGCACGCCCTGGCGGCGAGGGAGGACGGCGATGAATCTCAGCGCCCGGTTGCCGGCGCTGCAGCCGATGGACCTCGGCATCCCCGGTCCCACCGGGCCGGATATGGCTCGTGCCTTCCGATCCATCCGCGCCGATCCGCTCACCTTCCTCGCCGAGGTGACCGAGCAGTATGGCGATTCCGTCGCCTTCCCCGTCCCCGGCTCCCCCGCGCTGCTGCTCAACGACCCGGCGGATGTGCGCCGGGTGCTGCAAACCGGTGCCCGGCACTGGTCCAAGCGCACCGTGCAATATGCCGCCCTCGCCCGCCTCACCGGCCCCGGTCTGCTCGCCTCCGCTGAGCCGGACTGGATCGAGCATCGGCGGATCGCGGCTCACGCCTTCCATCATCAGCGCCTGGCCGCGGTCAGCGGGCAGGTCCGCGCCGCGGTCGACGACGCCATCGACGCCGACCTGGCCGCGCCGGGCCGGGCGCCCGGGGCGGCGGTCGACCTGGCTGCGCTCACCCACCGCATCGCGCTCGATGTTGTGGGCCGGGCGCTGTTCTCCGCCGACCTGTCCGGTCACGCCCAGGCGCTGCTCGAGGCGACCAGCGAGGCCGCGCAATTGGTCGTCCGCCTCGGCCGCTCCGTGCTCCCCACCGCGGAGTGGGCCCCCACACCGACCACCCTGCGGCTGCGGGCCGCCCGCCGGCGTCTCGACGCGATCACCGCCGACCTGATCGCCCAGCGGCGCGCCCGCCTCGCGCTCACCGGAGCCGCCCGAGCCGCCGCCGGCGTCGTCAATAGCACCGACCGCGCTGCCGGCGCTGACCAGAGCTCCGACGACGACCTGCTCGGGCTCATGCTGGACAGCGGACTGCCCGATGCGGCGATCCGCAATGAGCTGATCACCATGGTCATCGCCGGCCACGAGACGGTTGCTGCCGCCCTGGCGTGGACGATGATGCTGCTCGCCGAGAACCCGGACGTGCAGGACCGGGCCCGGGCCGAAGTCGCCGCCCATCCCGGCCCGATTGGCCTGACCGGCCACCGCGGGCACCTCGACCTCACCCGCGCCGTCGTCGATGAAGGCTTGCGGCTCTTCCCGCCCGCCTGGGTAATCTCCCGGCGCACGGGGGCCCCGGATGTCCTGGCTGGGCACCCCGTGCCCGCCGGCACCCTCGTCATCATCAGCCCGTGGTTGCTGCACCGTCGGCCCGCGTCCTGGTCGGATCCCCTGACCTTCGACCCGAACCGCTTCCTCGGTGACCCCAGCGGCCGCCGCGAGGGCTATCTCCCGTTCGGGCAAGGTCCCCGGCTGTGCATCGGGCGAGAGTTCGCCCTCGGCGAGATGGTGGTGATCCTGGCCCGGTTGCTCGCCGACTGGCGGCTGGAACTGCCCCCGGGATGGGTCCGCCCGGCGACCGACACCCAGCTCGCGGTGCACCCCCGAGGCGGTATGCCGCTCCTCGTGCGGCCCGTTGCCGAGCCACTTCGATGAGCGAACCGATCCTGCTCATCCTCCAGGCCGGCGCGCTCGCCCTCGGCCTGCTCGCCGGCTGGTGGCTGCTGCGCTGCCCGCGGCCGCTCGCCGCATCAACGCTCATGCTGCCCTCGCCTCGCGACCTGCCGAATCGCCCTGGCGCGGAACAAATCAGCGTGATCGTCCCGGCGCGCGACGAGGCCGCCAATGTGCCCGAATTGCTGGCGTCGGTCCACGCCGCGTTCGGCACCTCGGCGCAGGTCCTGCTCGTCGACGACGGCTCCCGGGACGAGACCGCCGCCCTCGCCCGGGCGGCCGGCGCCGAAGTGCTCGCCGCGCCGGCTCCCCCGCCCGGGTGGACGGGCAAGGCCGCCGCCTGCGACCTCGGTGCCCAGACCGCCGCGCGTGAGCTGCTGCTCTTCCTCGACGCGGACACCCGCCTCGGCGCTGAGGCTCTGGACGGACTGTTGACCGCGCACGAGCACGCCGGCGGCCTGATCTCGGTGCAGCCACACCACCGGCCGATCCGGCCATACGAGCACCTGGCCTCCTATTTCAACCTGGTGGCGCTCCTGGCCGGTGGGGCCTTCGCCGCGACCCCACCCTCTCGGCCGGTCGCCTACGGGCCCTGCCTGCTCACCTCCCGGGCCGACTACCGCGCGGTGGGCGGCCACGCGACGGTGCGCACCGCGATCCTCGACGACGTGGCGCTGGCCGCGGCATACGCCCGGGCCGGGCGGCCGGTGACCTGCCATACCGGCGGAGCCGCGGTGTGGATGCGCAGCTATCCCAGCGGATTCGGTCAGTTCGCGAGCGGCTGGATCAAGAACTTCGCCTCCGGCGCGGCCGCCGCCGCCCCCCTGCCGACCCTGCTGACCGTCCTCTGGCTGTGCGCGCAGCATGCCGTCGCCGCCGGCGGCGTGGCTCTGGTCGTCGCGGCGGCGAGCGAT
>CAKZIH010000120.1 GCA_936931335.1 uncultured Nostocoides sp.
CAAGGACGAGTCCGCAGGCAGGTCGAGCGCGGATGGTGTCGCCCCGCGCGCCACCAACTGGGCACCGAGGGCGGCAACCATGGCGCCATTGTCGGTGCACAACTTCGGCGCGGGAACCCGCAACCGAATGCCCGCGGCATCGGCCCGCTCCTGCGCCAGGGCCCGCAGCCGCGAATTGGCGGCCACCCCGCCGCCGATCTGCAGGTCTTCGACCCCATGTTCCCGGCAGGCGAGCACCGCCTTGCGGGTGAGCACGTCGACCACGGCCTCCTGGAAGGACGCGGCCACGTCGGCTACCGGGATGGGGACCCATTGCGCCCGTTGGGTTTCCACCCAGCGGGCGACCGCCGTCTTGAGCCCGGAAAAGGAGAAATCGAAGCGATGCCGCTCCAGGTCCCGGTTGGTGGTCAGGCCGCGCGGGAAGTCGATGGTGATCTGCCCGTCGCGGGCGGCGCGGTCGATATGCGGGCCGCCGGGGAAGGGCAGCCCGAGCACCCGGGCGACCTTGTCGAAGGCCTCACCGGCGGCGTCGTCGATGGTCGCGCCCAGCGGGCGAACATCGCTGGTCACATCGGGCACCAAGAGCAAGGACGAATGCCCGCCGGAAACCAGCAGGGCGAGCACGGGTTCCGGCAGGGGTCCGTGCTCCACGATGTCCACGGCGACATGCGCGGCGAGGTGGTTGACCCCATACAGGGGCTTGCCCAGACCCAACGCGAGGGCCTTGGCTGCGGCCACCCCAACCATTAGCGTCCCGGCCAACCCGGGGCCGGAGGTGACCGCGATGGCATCCACGTCCCGCAACCGAATCTGCGCGCTCTCGCAGGCGCGTTCGAGGGTGGGGATCATGGCTTCCAGATGGGCGCGGCTGGCCACCTCGGGCACCACGCCGCCGAATCGGGCATGCTGCTCCACGCTGCTGGCGATGGTGTCGGCCAGCAGCCTTTCGCCGCGCACGATGCCGATTCCGGTCTCGTCGCAGGAGGTCTCGATGCCGAGCACCAGGGGTGAGTCGGTCATCAGCGCTCCTGCTCGTCCAGCCGTTTGCGCATGACTAGGGCGTCCACATCGCCGGGCTGGTAGTAGCGCCGGCGGGTCTGCACCACGTCGTAGCCACCGGAGCGGTAGAGCCCGATGGCCGGATCGTTGTCCGCGCGCACCTCGAGCATGATCACGCCGGCTCCCCGGTCATGCGCGCGATCTTCCAACTCCTGCACCAGGATTCGGCCCAGACCGCGACCGCGGGCGGCCGGGGAGACCGCCACGGTCATGATGTCGCTGACCTCGCCGGCGTGATCGGCTCCGGCATAGCCGAGGACCGTATGCCCGTCTGCCGCAACGAGATAGTCACGCCGGGGGCGGGCGGCCAGTTCCTGCCACCAGGTGTCGGTGGACCAGGTGTCCACCGGGAAGAGTTGCGCTTCCAAGGCTTCCACCGCGGGCAGGTCGGTCCACTCCAGTTCGCGCAGAGCGGTCACGGGCGATTCCCCCCGACCAGGGTGGACTTGGGGATCGCCGGTTCCTGGGCATCGGGCCGGCGCAGATAGAGCGGCTCCGGGGCCTGCGTCCGGCCTTCGGCGAGCTGGCGTAGCGCCACCTCGGCCAGGATGGCCGCCGAAACGTCATGTGGCGCAACCGGATTGGCAAAAAGATCGGGATAGAGGTCGGGTCCACGCCCGGCGGTCGGCAACTCACGCACCCGTGCGGGCAGCTGCGCCGGAGCCACCACTTCGGGCCCCTCGACGCGTTCCGCCAAGCCCTGGGTCACCACATACCGGGCCCAATAGACCTCCTTGCGCCGGGCGTCGGCGGCGACCAGCAGTTCGCCCTCCGTGATCCCGGCCGCCTCGGCGGCCAGCGCGTCCAGCGAGCACACCCCGTGCACCGGGATACCCAGCGCGAAACCGAGGGTGCGGGCGGTGACCAGCCCGACCCGCAGCCCGGTATAGGGGCCGGCGCCCACTCCCACAGCGATATCCGTCAGATCGCCGGGCGCAGCCCCGGCGACCCCGAGCACCCGCTCGATGACCGGCGCCAGGGTCTCGGTATGACGGCGTGCGTCGAGTACCGCGTCCTCGGCGAGCAGGCGCTCCCCGTCATGGACCGCGGCGGTGATCGCCGAAGTCGCGGTGTCCAAGGCCAACAGCAGCATTCAGTCCTCCTGCGTCAGGGCGCGCAGGCCGGCGTGGGCCGCCGGCGCAGCCCAGCGAGATCCGACGGGACGCAAGGTCAGGGTGCGCTCTTGGGTGTCCGGATCGGCGTCCAGCCGGATGCCGAGGTGGCTATCCGCAAGCTCCTCCGCCAGGCCCTCGCCCCACTCCACCACGGTCACCGAACTTTCCACTCCCGCATCGAGATCCATATCGTCCAGCTCGGCGAAGGAGCCCAAGCGATAGGCGTCGACGTGGACCAGGTCGGGCCCGTCACCGAGCGCGGGATGGACCCGGGCGATGACGAAGGTCGGCGAGGTGACATCGCCCCGGACGCGGAGGCCGGCCCCGATCCCCCGAGTTAGTGTGGTCTTGCCGGCCCCGAGCTCCCCACTGAGAATCACTAGGTCACCGGCGCGCAGCAGGGTCGCCAGCGCCCGGCCGAAGCTGGTGAGTTCGTCCACGGTCGCCAAGCGGACCTGAAGGGACGTCATACGGCCTCCTCGGCGCGGCGGCGTGACCCGGACCGGGCCCGCCGGCGGGCCACGCGCACCTGACGCGCGATATCGGTCACCTGGGTCGGCACCCCAGTCGAACCGGTATGCGGCGTGCTCACCCGGTCGATCAGCGCGAGCAGTTGCGCATCGACCAGGGCGGGGTATTCGAGCATGATCAGGTGCCCGGCGTCGGTGACCACCACGTGTTCGCTCTCCGGGAGCGCCTCGACGATGGCCAGGCTGTGCTCCGGCGGGGTGAGCAGGTCGTCCTCGCCGTTGAGTACCAGGACCGGCATATGCCGGTATGCCGCCAGCGCCACCCGCTTGTCATGCGCCTCCAGTGCCGGCAAGAAGGCCCCGACAACGGACAGGTCGGTGCCGAGCAATATGTCCGCGCTATAGCGGACGGTCTCCTCCGAGACCGGCGAGGCGAAGGAGAAGTGCTCCACCAGGGCAGATTCCAGATCCCGGCCGATGCGTCGCGCTGTCTTCCAGACCCGTTGGCGCGCAGCAAGATTGGTGAGCATCCCGGGGCCCATGCGCAGCACCGCCGCGCCAAGGAAGCGACCGAAGCCCAGCGAGATCATCCCGCCGCCGCCGGCGCTGGTCGCCAGGAAAGCCGCGGCCTTGACCCGGTCACGCACGAGATCGGGATGGCTGTCCGCGAGCGCCATCATGGTCATTCCACCCATCGAGTGGCCGACGAGGGCCAGGTCTTCCCCGGCGGCGCTCGCGGCGATCACCGCGGCTAGGTCGTTGCCCAGTTGCTCGATGGTGGCCTCCTTGACCCCGCCCCAGGCAGAGCGGCCGTGCCCGCGCTGATCCCAGGCGACACACCGGTATCCGGCGCGCACCGCGGCCCGGCGCTGGTGCACCCAGGAGGCCGAGGAGAGGCAATAGCCATGGGTGAAAATGATGGTGGCGCCGCTGGTCCACTCCGCGGGCTCGTCGATCTCCACATGCAGGGACACTCCGTCGTCCGTGGCCACCGACTGCTGCGCTGTCGGCTCCCAGTCGAGGGGATGGTCGGTGCCCAGCAGGCTCGCATCCAAACCGTCGAGTTCGCTGCGCCGGCGCCGCGAGCGACGGGCCACCGCACCCGCGGCGCTGACCGCGCCGGCGGCGGTGGCCATCCCGATTGTCGCGGTGGTCACCCGGCGAGTGCGGGCACTCATTGCGCCTCGGTCCGGTACAGGCGCGGCAGGCGGGCGCCGATCCGGGTGACGATCTCGTAGCTGATGGTGTCCGCCGCCTGCGCCCAGTCCTGGGCCGTGGGTTCACCCCGGGCCGCGGATCCGAAGACGACGACCTCGTCGCCGATGGCGACCGATGAGTCCGGCCCGAGGTCCAGGACGAACTGATCCATGCAGACCCGCCCGGCGACGGGCAGTTGGCGTCCGTCCAGCAGGACGGGACCGGCATTCGATGCATGCCGGGGTATGCCGTCGGCATAGCCGAGCGGGACCAGGGCCACGCGGGTGTTGGCCTGCGGCGCATAGGTATGCCCGTAGCTGACCCCTTGACCGGCCGGGATCTGCTTGACATTGGCGACCCGAGCGACCAGCCGCATCGCCTCCCGCAGGCCATAGTCAGCGGCGCTGCCCAGGTCGGGCACCGGCGAGAGCCCATAGACCGCGACGCCAGGGCGCACCAGGTCGTAGTGCGCGCTGGGGTTGGTCAAGGTGGCGGCGGAATTGGCCAGGTGGCGCAGTTGGGGTGCCACCCCTTCGCGCTCCATCGTGGCCACCGCGTCCTCGAAGACCTGCTGCTGGGCCCGCACAGTCGGATGGTCGGGGGCGTCCGCATAGGCGAAATGCGACCAGGCCCCGACGACCTCCACGGCGCCCTCGGCGGCGAGGCGGGCGGTGGCGCGCACCAGGTCGGTGAAATCGGCCCCGAAGGCACCGCCCCGGGCTAGGCCGGTGTCCACCTTGAGGTGGATGCGCGCGGGCTTGCCGCGGCGCCGGGCCGCCTCCGCGATCGCCCCGAGCCCCCAGCCGGTCCCCACCGAGAGGTCGATATCGGCGAGCAGCGCCGCGTCCAGGTCGGCGCCGGGCACAAAGAGCCAGCTGAGCATGGGTGCGGTGATACCCGAGGCGCGCACCTGCAGGGCCTCGGCCAGCTGGGCGACCCCGATCCAGGTGGCCCCGCCGGCGAGTGCCGCGCGGGCGCTGGGCAGCGCGCCGTGCCCATAACCATCGGCCTTGACCACCGCCATCACCTGCGCCGATCCGGCCCGGCGATCCAGTTCCGCGACATTGTCGCGAATAGCGCCGAGATCGATCTCGGCGTAGCCGGAGACCCCCGGCAGATCCGCCGAGACGGCGGGCGGGTGTCCGGCGGTCGGAGAAGCATCCATCAGATCCCCAATCCTACGTTCCCGGCCCGGGCATCCTGGGCAGCCGTCACCGGCCGGCACTGGGGGCTAGCGAAGCCTCGCCGCCACCGTCAGCCGACGGTGGTCACCGACTGATCTCCTTGGACATCAGAGTCACCAGGTCGAAGGCCACCGTCGCGGCGGCGACGCAGGTGATCTCCGCATGGTCGTAGGCCGGCGCGACCTCGACGACATCGCCGCCGATGAGGTTGAGGCCGTCCAGCCGCCGCAGCACATGCAGCAGCTCCCGGCTGCTGAGCCCACCCATCTCCGGCGTCCCCGTGCCCGGCGCGAAGGCCGGATCGAGCACGTCGATATCGATCGACACATACAGCGGGGTGTCCCCCACCCGCCGCCGGATGGCATCGACGGCGCCATCGATGCCGATCACGTCGAGGTCGCCGGCGCGGATGATCCGGAAGCCGAAGCGGGCATCGTCGACGAGATCCATCTTGTCGTAGATCGGGCCGCGGATGCCCAGGTGCATCGACTTCTCGGGAGCGAGCAGGCCCTCCTCGAAGGCCCGCCGGAAGACCGTGCCGTGCGTGGTCGGCTGGTTGAAATAGGTGTCCCAGGTGTCCAGATGCGCATCGAAGTGGACGAGGGCGATCGGGCCGTGGATCTTGTGGGCCGCCCGCAGCATCGGGAGCGCAATCGTGTGATCGCCGCCCAACGCCACGATCTTGCGACCCGCGGTGCCGTGCACCTCGCTCGCCAAACCCTCGATCTGCCGCAGCGCGTCATCGATGTCATATGGCGTGCAGGGCACATCACCCGCATCCACGACCTGGGCATGCTGCAGCGGGGCGATGTCCAGGTCCACATGGAACTGCGGCCGCAGGTTCCGCGAGGCCTGCCGGATCCCCATCGGGCCGAACCGCGCACCCGGCCGATAGGACGTCCCGCCGTCGAATGGCACCCCGAGGATCGCAATGTCGAAGTCGCTGACATCCCTCACCTCGGGCACCCTCGCGAAGGTTCCCCGACCGGCATAACGCGGCACCTTGGTTGCGTCGAGTGCCCCAATGGGCTGGTCCGTGGACATTCAGATCTCCTTGGTCAGGCGTGGTGAGTGGCTGCAGAGGTGGGCTCGAGAGAGACGTCCGACAACGACCTTCCCGCGGTCTCGACGCCCCACGCAAGCGTGGCGACGAGACCGATCACCGAGACCAGCGCCCCCGCCAGCAACACCCAGGCGACGCCTCGGTCGAGGGCGAAGGGCATCAGATAGACCGCGATCGCCGCGCCGATCCGGCTCACCGCGGTGCCGATGCCGACCGCGGTGGCGCGCACCTCGGTGGGGAAGAGCTCATTGGGATAGACGATCTCGAGGAAGTTGGAGGCACCGGACAGCAGCGCGAAGGTGCAGATCGCGGCGAACACGGCCCAGGCAGCCGCACCGGGGACCACCCCGACGATGCCCCATACGAGCGCGATGCCGGCGAAGGTATAGATCAGCAGCTTCCGGCGACCGATGCGGTCGACCAGCAGCAACCCCGGCACGCCGCCGACCACGAACAACGACGCGAGGAAGATCTCGGCACCATTGCCCGTCATACCCGCCTTCGCGATGAAGTCGAAGGAGAACGAATAGATCGACAGCAGCGGGATCACCTGGCACATCCAGAAAATTCCGACGAAGAGGGTCCGCTTGAGGTACGGCTCGCGGAAGACCGCACCCACGGTCACCCGCTCGGTCGACTCGGACTCCGACAGGTCCTCGACGCCGTATGACGGTCCGAAGACCTTCTTGATCGACTCGTCGGCCTCCTGCACCCTGCCCTTGGCGACGAGCCAGCGTGGCGATTCCGGGGTGCCCAACCGCATGATCAACGTGACCAGGGCAAAGACGGCCGGGCTGGCCAGCATCCACCGCCACGCGTCGTCTCCAGCAGCCTGCGAGATCGCGGCGACGACGGGTGCCACCGCGGCGCCCACCGCCCAGACGACGAAGGTCGCACCGAGCATTCGGCCGCGGTATTTCGCGGGCAGATATTCGGTCAACAGCGAGGTGGCGATCGGATAATCGGCGCCGATCATCATGCCGACGAGGAAGCGCAGCACGACGAGCTGCCAGACGTCGGTCGCAAAGAAGCACAGAGCCGAGAAGAGCGCCAGCGCGAGCAGATTCGCGATATACATGATGTGCCGGCCGATGCGGTCGGTCAGCCACCCGAAGACGGGCCCGCCGAAGAAGATGCCCACCAGCGCCGCCGCGGCGATCATGCCCTTGTCCGCGGTGGTGACCTCCATGGTGGTGGACATCGATGACCAGGTGAAGCCGATGATCGCGATGGCGTAGCCGTCGATGAACGGTCCACCCGAGGAGTAGAGCGTCAGCCGTTTGTGGAACGACGTCAGTGGGGCATCATCGATGAGGTTGCTGCTGCTCGACGCCATGCGCGACTCCTAACGCTCGGGGTGAGAACCCCAGCGTGGGCGCATCGGCACATCGGCGGAGAGGGACCGGATGCTCAACATCGTCGAGATCCCTTGTGCAAACGCACAATCTCCTTAGCATCTTTGTGTGCCCATCACCGTCCGCGATCTGGTCGCGATGCCCCACCTGAACCTCACGGTGCTGTCCGACGGGGGCGGCCTCGACGGTGCGGTGACGTGGACGCATACGAGCGATATCCCCGAGCCATGGCGCTGGATCGCCGACGGCGAACTATTGATGACCAATGGCGCGTGCGTGCCCGCAGCAGCCGCCGGGCAGGTGGAGCTGGTCAAGCAGCTCGCCCGCCGCGGATGCTCCGGACTCGCGATCGGCAGTGAAATGTATTGCCCCGAGCTCACCCCCGAGATGCTGGCGGCCAGCCGCCGCCTGCACCTGCCAATTCTCGCGATCGCCTTCCCGCTGCCCTTCGTCGCCATCTCCCGCGCGGTCGCCGAA
>CAKZIH010000121.1 GCA_936931335.1 uncultured Nostocoides sp.
GATGACTGCGGCCTGGTCATATGCCTCGTCCCCGGCGTACTCGTCGAGTTGGGGCTCCGGCTCGCTCCGGCGCGGCTTGCGGCGGGAGCGCCCGGACGCCTCGTCGGAACCGTCCCGACCCTCGGCAGAGTCGCGGTCGTCGCCGCGGCCAGCGGCGCCGGGATGTCCGGACATCCGGTCCTGCAAGGCGCGCAGCCGCGCGGGGATCGCGTGGATGGGGGTGGCGGTGAGCACCAGCAGCGCGATGAACCCGAGGAGCAGCAGCACGGCGACCGCGCCATAGACGGTGATCCCGGCGGTCAGCGGGCTCGACGCCAGGAAGCCGATGACGCCACCGGCGCCGCGGATGCCCGCCGCCCCCTGCTGCGGAGTCGGTATGCCGTGCGCCACGTGCACCAGACCGGTCGCCGAGAGCGTCAGCGCGGTCAGGCCCACCACCAGCCGGGTATTGCTTGCCTCATCACCCGAGCCGCGCAGGAGCCGGATCCCGAGGAAGAGCAGGACCAGCGGGACGACGAAGGCCACCAAGCCCACGGTGCCGGCGACGATCGCGTGGACGGCGTTGCCCACCCAGCCGGACAGTCCCCACCATTCGCGGGCCGCGACGAGCACGGCCAAGGCGATGAGCAGCAGGCCGATCCCGTCGCGGCGGTGTTCCGGCTCCAGATCGACGCCACTGACCTTGCGCACGCCCTTGCCGACCAGGTGCGCGACGCCGCCGACAAACCGCCCGATACCCCGCACGACCTGGCCACCGGCGGACGGGCGCTGCTGCACCGCGGTGCTTCCCGAGCCCTTACCGGCTGCGGGACGGCTGCGCCCCGGGGCGCGGGAGGCCCCGGCATCGGCGCGGGAACCACCGGCGCGCGCGGGAGCGGAAGACGGACGAGTCGCCATGGTCGCCCAGGCTACGCGATCGCCCCAGCTTTCCCACCCGTCACACGCGGAACACAGCCGTCCCTCTCGCGGGCCGCCTCGTCACACCTCGGGCCCAATGACTCAGGGCATCGCCAGCAGGGCGGGCACAGCACGGGCGGCGCTCTCGCGCCATACGGCATCGGCGACCGGGGACAACTCGGTGGCGGCCGGATTGATCTCGATGACGCGCGCGCCGCTCGCGGCGGCGAGCTCGGCCAGCCCGGCGGCGGGATAGACCAGGCCCGAGGTGCCGACAACCAGCACCAGATCGGCGCAGGTGACCACCTCGACCGCCCGGTTCCAGGCTGCGCGCGGCAGCGCCTCCCCGAACCACACCACCCCGGGACGGATCAGCCCGCCGCAGCGCGGGCAGGTCGGCGGCGTCAGGCGCTCCACCGGCTCGGACGGGACGGCGACCGGATCGGCATACGGGCGCTCACAATCCGCGCACCGAAAGGAGTTGATCCGGCCATGGACGTGCACGACCTCGGGGCTGCCGGCGCGTTCGTGCAGGTCGTCGACGTTCTGCGTGATGATC
>CAKZIH010000122.1 GCA_936931335.1 uncultured Nostocoides sp.
GGTACGCGGCCGGTGAGCCGATGACGGATCGTTCGAGCCGTCCGTGGTCGATGCCGGCTAAGCCTCGATCCACCGATGGGCTGACTGGGGAGGTCGCGTCCGGCGGTGGTAGTCGATGTGATGGCGTGGGCGCGTGAGGTCCGCCGGTCTGCCCGGCTTTTCCACTGGGATTCCTGCTCGTAGGGACTGGGTCTGGTGGTCAGATCGGTGTGGTCGCCCGGCGCGGAAGGAGGGCGTCGTAGAGCGCGGACCAGGCCGTCTGCCATGGCCAGCTCTGGGGCAGGTGTAGGCGTAGGCGCCGGGCGGAGCAGGCGATCCGTGCCGGGATGTTGATGAGCTTGCGGCGGATCGTGGCGGTGGTCGCTCGCGCCAGCGTGCTGTTCTTGGTCAGGGTGGCGGCGGCGCGGGTGAGGTTGAAGGCCATCACCGCGCAGGTGAGCCAGAGGGCGTTGGCGTTGAACACTCCGGAGGGCATGTGCGCCAGCGCGGAGGCCTTCAGGTCGGCGTGGACGTTCTCGATGATCGCGTGGGCCCGGTGGACCTTGTCGGCGACCACGGTGTCGCGCTCGGCGTGCGGGGTGGTGGTGAAGAAGGCGTGGAAGCGCCAGGTGTCGAACAGCGTGGCCTGCCCATGGTCCTTCTTCGGGTTCAGGTCTGGGATGCGTCGCACCACCAGCCGGCCCGGGACCTGGCCGGTCTTCTTGGAGGTGAAGGCAGTGAAGTCGATCTCGGCGACCTCGGCCCGCGAGGTCCACTGACCGGCTTCCTCGTCGTAGATCGCGTCGGTGTACTTGATCGCCCTCCAGGCATCATCGGTGATGGCGGCGATGGCGCGTTTGACGGCCGGGTCCATGCGCACGGTGATCGAGACATGGGCGCCGGTCTTCAACGCGGCGGCGACCAGGGCGTGGGAGTAGAACGCCGAGTCCGCGCGCACCAGCACCGCCCGCCGGGCCAAGTGAGTGCGCCGCAGGAAGGCCAGGGCGTCAGTGGCCAGGCGGACCGCTCCGCGCGGGGAGCCTGCCGAGCCCTTGCGCAGCCGCTGGGCGGCGATCACCGGGGCGGTCTGCTCGGTGCTGACGGTGGCCAGCAGCGCGTTCAGCCCCCGCACTCCGGAGTAGCCGAAGGATGCTCCCTGCTTCTGGTAGCCGTGGACTCCACGATGGTGTCGTCGATGTCCACCATCACCGTCCCGCCCTCGTCCTCCCGCCCTAGGTGTTCTGTCCACGGACGTTAGTTACGGCGAGTCGACTGGAATGTGAGGAAGACCTCCGGGTGAGGTGTGGAGCTACCACGCACCCACATTCACCACGGAGGTCTTCATGTCCCACGCTAACGCGACGCTCACACCGGCTGGCCGGCTCCGCTTGGCCAAGCTCGTCGTCGATGAGCAGTGGTCCTACGCGCATGCTGCTGAACGGTTTTCGGTCAGCATCACGACCGCACGCCGCTGGGCGTTGCGGTACCGGGAACATGGCCCGGCCGGGATGACCGACCGATCCTCACGACCACACCACTGTCCCCACCAGTTACCGCGGCGCACTGAACGCCGGATTATCAACCTGCGGGTGACACGCCGGTGGGGTCCGGCCCGTATCGCCTACCACCTGGGGTTGAGTCCCTCGACCGTGCACCACGTGCTGCGCCGGTACGGCTGCCCGCGACTGAAGTGGACCGACCCCGCGACCGGGACCCGCATCAAGGCATCCTCACGCGACAAGCAACGGTATGAACACCAGGCACCTGGTGACCTGGTGCATGTCGACATCAAGAAACTCGGGAAGATCCCCGACGGCGGTGGGTGGCGCATCACCGGACGCGGTTCGGCTCAGGACCGACGTGCCGGCGTGGCCCGTGACCGTGCCGCACGTCAGGGCGCATCATCCTCGCGTGGCTACGTCTACCTCCACCACGCCGTCGATGACCACTCCCGGCTGGCCTACTCAGAGATCCTCAGCGATGAACGCAAGGAGACAGCCGCAGCGTTCTGGAAGCGTGCCCAACAGTTCTTCGCTGGCCATGGCATCACCGTCAAAGCAGTCCTGACCGACAACGGCGCCTGCTACCGCAGCCGGTTATGGGCCAAGACGCTCGGCACGCGCATCAAACACCGCCGTACCCGCCCCTACCGTCCGCAAACCAACGGCAAGGTCGAACGTTTCAACCGGACCCTGCTGGAGGAATGGGCTTACGCGTGCGCTTACACCTCAGAAGCCGACCGCCGTGCGACCTACCCCGAATGGCTCCATCACTACAATCACCACCGCGGCCACACCAGCCTCAAGGGCCAATCACCCATCGACCGCGTGCCTAACCTCTCCGGACATAACACCTAGGCCGTGTTGATCAAGAGTCTGAGACCGGATACGGCCAGGAATCCCATCCGTCAAGACCCGATCAGTCGGCGGGTTCCCACTGGGCGCGATCGAGCGCCAGCGCAGCGCGAGCGGCAGCGTCGGCTTCGCTCTTCGGAGCGCCCGCTTCCTGGTGCGCCCGCGACCACTCTTCAGACCCGCGTCTAGCGAACTCGGCACCTTCTTCTGACCCCATGATGCGGCTGACGGCATCGAGGTCAGCACGCGGATCGTCGAGATGAAGCGCGAGCCCCAGGAGCCCCGCGTCCCACCCGCCACCGCCGGCAGCAGGACCGTACTCGCGCCAGTGGTCGTTGCTCTCTCCAAAGTGACGCACGGTGAGCGCGGCTGCCCCGGTGCCATGTCCTTCGATCGACGCGGTGACGC
>CAKZIH010000123.1 GCA_936931335.1 uncultured Nostocoides sp.
CTTCCAGTGACTGCCCGCGCCTTTCCGTGACCGAACGCCGGCAAATGAACGCGGAGGCCGTCTGGGCGCAGCTCCAGCCCCCCGACCGCGCGTGGCTCACGCACCTGGCTGCCCTGGCCGGGCCAGGCGCGCCCGTGGCGCTGGTGGGCGGCGGGGTACGGGACGCGCTGCTGGGCTGCACCCCGCAGGATCTGGACGTGGTGCTGGAGGGCGCGGACGTGCAGGGCGTGGCCGGACACACCGGGCTGCCGTTCACGTTCCACCCGGCCTTTCAGAACGCCACCGTCACGCTGCCGGATGGGCGGCACGCCGATCTGGTGCGCACCAATGCGGCCTACCGCGCGATCGTGCTGCGCGGAGGTGGCGAGTAATGCCGGCGAGCACACCTACCCCGCCCGCCCGTGAGCCGGGCCGCACGCTGCCCCGGAAGCCGAGGAAACGGCATACCAAACCCACTGCGGCACAAACCGATCCGCATCGGCGGGCGCTGCCGATCGCCGAGCCCGCGCAAGTCTGGCGGCGCACCACGTCCGTCCTGCGCGGCCATCGTCGCGAACTTGCCTGGGTGCTGATCCTGCACGCCTTGGCCGCGGTGACCGCGCTGGCGCTGCCCTATCTGGTGGGCCGGCTCATCGACGAGCTCACCGGCGGCACCACCACCGGGCGGGTGGATCGGCTCGTCGGCCTGCTGCTCGCCGCCGTCCTCGCGCAGACCGCCCTGACGTGGTGGGCCCGGCGGGCGGCGATCATCTTCGGCGAGAGCGTCTTCGCGCAGTTGCGCGAGCGCTTCATCGACCGGGCCGCGCGGCTGCCGCTGCCGGTGCTGGAACGCGCCGGGGCCGGAGACCTGGTGGCGCGCACCACCAATGACATCGAGGCCCTGTCCTGGGCGACGCGCTACGCCCTGCCGTCGATATTCGTGGCGGCGGTGGGCGTGGTGCTCACCATCGGCGCCGCCGTGCTCGTCTCCGTGCAGGGCACCCTGGCCGTGCTGGCGGGCATTCCCCTGATCGCGGCGGTCACGGTGCGCTACCTGCGCCGGGCCCGCGACGGGTACCTCTGGGAGCGCGCCTCGTGGGGCCGGCTCAATGGGGTGGCCGCGGAGTCGGTGGAGTCCGCTCGCACCATCGATGCCCTCGGCCTGGGGCCGGTGCGCCACCGCCGACTGCTGGACGCCATCGATGAGACCTATGCCGCGGAGAGCTACACCCGGCATTTGCGGGTGCGCTGGTTCGCGCCGGTGGAGTTCGGGTATGTGGTGCCGGTGGCCGTCGGGCTGTTGTGGTGCGGCTGGCTGGTGCACCAGGGCTCGCTCACCCTGGGTGCGGCGACCACGGTGGTGCTCTATCTGCGCCAGCTCATCGATCCCCTCGACGAACTGGTGAGCTGGCTCGACGAGCTCCAGGTGGCCGCCACCTCCCTGGCCCGGATCATCGGGATCGAGGAGGTCCCCGACGACCGGCAGCCCTCCGGCGCTACCCCTGCCGATGACACCATCCGGGCCCGGGAGGTCTCGTTCGAATATCGCGCGGACACCCCGGTCCTGCACGGGGTTTCGCTGGATCTGGTGCCCGGGGAACGCCTCGCCGTGGTCGGCCCGTCGGGCGCCGGCAAATCCACGCTGGGCCGGCTGATCGCCGGGATCGACGCCCCGACCGCGGGGTCGGTGACCGTCGGCGAGGTGCCGCTGATGGAACTGCCGATGGAGCAGTTGCGCAGCGAGGTTGCCCTGGTCACCCAGGAACATCACGTCTTCGTCGGCAGCCTGCGCGACAACCTGCTGCTGGCCCGCCCGGGCGCCAGCGATGCGGACCTGCGCGCGGCGCTGGCGTCGGTGGATGCCCTGGACTGGGCGCAGGCGCTGCCCGAGGGGCTGGATACTGCCGTCGGCTCGGGTGGGCACGAACTGACCCACCCGCAGAGCCAGCAACTCGCGCTGGCCCGGTTGGTGCTGGCCGACCCGCATACCGTGGTGCTCGACGAGGCGACCTCGCTGCTGGACCCGCGCGCCGCCCGCCACCTGGAGCGCTCACTGGCCCGGGTGCTCTCCGGGCGGACCGTGGTCGCGATCGCCCACCGGCTGCATACCGCCCATGACGCCGACCGGGTGGCCGTGGTCGAGGACGGCCGGATCAGCGAGCTCGGTTCGCACGAGGAGTTGCTCGCCCGGGGTGGCCCGTATGCCGCCCTCTGGCACTCCTGGCGCGCCGAGTAACCCTGCTCGCCGAGCCGGTATGCCGCCGACTCGCCTAGCCCGACTCGGCCGGCTCGGCCGGTCGCGGCAAGCGGGCCGCGGCTAGCGGGCCGCGGTGGGCCTCATACCGACGGCGCCTGGGTGCGCTGGTGCGGGGCGACGACCACGTCGATGCGCTGGAACTCCTTGAGCTCGGTGTAGCCGGTGGTCGCCATGGCCCGGCGCAGCGCGCCGATGAGGTTGGTGGTGCCGGTCGCGCCCTCGCG
>CAKZIH010000124.1 GCA_936931335.1 uncultured Nostocoides sp.
CCCTCGAGGCCGGCCGCCGCGGCCCAGTCCATGGCGGCCTGTGGCGCCGATTCGGCGATGGCGGCGGCGAAGCGCAGGCCCTCCTCACGGGCGGCGGTGGCATCCAGGCCGGCTTCGCCGGCGAGCGCGACGAGCTGCTCGACCGCGACCCGCAAGGTGTCAGCGGAGGTGGTCATTGTGGGGAGTCCCTCCCGATCGGTGGGGCCAAACGACCCGGTTCGCTGGTCACGACCCGGGGGATATCGCCGGTGTCGGGATCCTGATCCGGCACCAGCCAGTTGTCGCTGGCGGCCGGCCCGGGCGCGGCGCTTTGGGTGGGCATCGCCGGCACCTGGGTCCCCGCGGCCAACCCGAGTTCGCCCCCGGCGGGGGAGCCGAACTTCTCCTGCAGGAACCGGCCGTGGACCACGAGGGCTTCGGCGTCGGCGCGGTTGACCGCGTCATACACCTTGTCCATGGTGGCGCCGAGCAGGTCGAGCTGGTCGATGAGGATGAGCAGGGAGGTCTTGCCGCGATCCACCGGCCGGCTGTCGGCCCAGTCGCGCGGCAGCCGCAGGTAACCGCCGATCGCCCCGGGCAGATAGTCGGTCGCCGTGGCCATGACGTTGTAGGCGGATGAACTGCCGGCACCCAGGTTGTCCAGGCGCGGGATGGTCTGGCGCACGATTCGGGTAACCCGGGTCAGGCGGGCCATCACCATCGCGGGCACCGCGCCTTCGCGCGCCATCCGTTCGACATCATCGAGGGCAGCGGCCAGGGACTCGCTGGTCGGTGCCGCGGGCACCTCAATGATCGGCTCGGGAGCCTGCTTCTTCCCGAAACCGAACCATTCGCCGATCCCCATCGCCGTCCGTCAGCTCAGTTCGTATGTCGTTGATTGCGTCGTATGTCGTGTGGTGCCGGTCAGGGCTGCTGACGACCGAGGTCGAGGCTGCCGGCGACGATGCGCTGGTCCTGACGCTGCACCCGGTCCAGATAGGTGCGCGACTTGGCGACCTCGGTCTCCAGGGTGCCGATGGTGGCGGACATATTGTCCAGCGCCTGCACCTTGAAGGTGTCGATCGCGTCCATGGTCGCGTAGATGTTCTGGAAGGCGCGCTGCAACTGGGGCAAGCCAATGGTCGCGCTGGCGGCCTGCTCCTGGATGCGGATGCTGTTGTCCTTGAGCATCTCCGAGGTGCGCTCGATGAGCCCGCTGGTGGTGGTGTTGAGCGCGGTGATCTGGTCGAGCACCAACTGCTGATTGCCCAGCGCCTGAGCGACGATGACAGCGGTACGCAGCGCGCTGACCGTCGTCGTGGTGGCCCGGTCGACACCCTTGATGAGCTCGATATTGTTCTTGATGACGATGTCGATGGCCAGGTAGTTCTGAATGCTCACCGCGAGCTGGGTGAGCAGGTCCTGGTGCTTCTGGCGCACATAGAAGAGGACGTCCTCGCGCAGCGCCTTGGCCTTCTCGGGGTTGGTGGCGTCCAGGGTGGCGATCTGCGCGGCGAGCTTGGCGTCCAGCTTCTCGGCGATATAGACGTACTGGTTAAGCCGGCCCATCGAGTCCCAGAGCTGCTGCTTCTCCAGGTTGAGGGCGACATTGTCGCGCTGCAGTTCGTCCTGGCCATTGCGCAGGCTGTGCAGGATGCCGTTGAGGTGGCTCTGCGCAGACTGGTACTTGCGGAAGTAGTCGGTGATCTTGTCGCCAAAGGGGATCATCCCCAGGACCTTCTTGGCCCCCTGCGCCTGGCTGGGATCGAGATCCTCGACGGTGCGACGCAGCTCGAGCAGAGTCTTGCCGACCTTGCTGCCCTGGGAGAGCCCGCCCTCCTGCAGCGCCTTGACCGGGCTCTGCAGCAGTCGGTTGGAGGACTCGGCCGCGCGGCGAATGTCGTCATCGCCCATGGTGCGCATCTCGTTGGCCTTGGCCTCATACTCGGGGCTCTTGGTCTCCGACTTCATCAGCGCGTCGAGATAGCCCTCGACCTTCTGATCCAGCATCGGCACCGCGGCGGCGGGCACGGCCGGGGCCATCTGCGGGGCCGCGGTGGTGGGGACCGCAGCCACCGCGGGCGGCGCATCGAGGGTCAAGGTCTCCATGGGCGGGGCCAGCGGCTGGACGGCAGCATCCTGGGGTGCACCGGGCTGGTCGGACATCGCGTTCTCCCTTGTCTGGCCCGTCCCCCGGGCCGGCCGTATGTCGATGTCACCGCGAGCGAGCGCGTCGCGGCGTGCGCAGGCATTGACGTGGCAGCAATCTACGCGGTTCCCGCCCGCCCAGCGGCCGGACCCGGGGCCGGGAGAGCCCGGACTTCTCCCTGAGCTGGTGCAGGCGAGCCCGGGGCCGCCCACCAAGTCACGCGTTATCCACGAAGTCGCGCGTTCTACCGCATGACCTCGTGGATAGCGCATGAGTTCGCGGCTTGACCGGACCGGACGCCATACCCCACCGTGGACGCGCTGGTCCCCC
>CAKZIH010000125.1 GCA_936931335.1 uncultured Nostocoides sp.
TACATCGCCGCCGCCTTCCCCAGCGCCTGCGGCAAGACCAACCTCGCCATGCTCGAGCCCACTATCCCGGGCTGGCAGGTGGAGACCCTCGGCGACGACATCGCCTGGATGCGCTTCGGCAAGGACGGCCGCCTGTATGCCGTCAACCCCGAGTTCGGCTTCTTCGGCGTCGCCCCGGGCACCAATGAGCACACCAACCCCAACGCCATGCGCACCATCAACAAGGGCAACTCGGTGTTCACCAATGTCGCGCTCACCGACGACGGCGATGTGTGGTGGGAGGGCCTGGAAAACCCGCCGGCCCACGCCACGTCCTGGAAGGGCGAGGACTGGACCCCCGACTCGGGCGAACTGTCCAGCCACGCCAACAGCCGCTACTGCACCCCGATCGAGCAGTGCGACATTCTCGCCAAGGAGTACTACGACCCCAATGGCGTGCCGATCTCGGCGATCTTCTTCGGTGGCCGTCGGCGCACCACGATCCCGCTGATCACCGAGGCCCGCGACTGGACGCATGGCACCTTCATGGGAGCCACGCTGTCCTCGGAGACCACCGCCGCCGCCACCGGCCAGGTCGGCGTGGTGCGCCGGGACCCGATGGCCATGCTGCCCTTCATCGGCTACAACGCAGGTGACTACTTCCAGCACTGGATCGCCCTGGGCAAGGACGCCGATGCGGCCAAGCTGCCGAAGATCTTCTATGTCAACTGGTTCCGCCGAGACGACGAGGGCGACTTCCTGTGGCCCGGTTTCGGCGAGAACGCCCGCGTCCTGAAGTGGGCGATCGAGCGGATCGAAGGTAAGGCCGCGGCCAGCGAGACCCCGATCGGTCATGTGCCCACCCCGGAGTCGCTGGACACCGATGGCCTGGACCTGACCCCGGAGCAGCTGAGCGCCGCCCTCGCGGTCGACGCCCAGGAGTGGCAGGCCGAGATCCCGCAGATCGAGGCCTGGTTCGCCCAGTTCGGGGACACCCTGCCCACCCAGCTGCGCGTCGAACTCGACGGGCTCAAGGAGCGCCTCGGCGTCGCCTGAGCCGACTCACCCCCATACGAAACGGGCCGTATGTCGTCAGTGACGACATACGGCCCGTTCGGGTTCTGTGCGGCGGCGCCTCAGACGCCGGAGAGCACCTCGCGGTAGATCTCCAGACCCTCCTTGGCCTCGTCTTCGGTGACCACGCACGGCGGCACCACATGGATCCGGTTGTCCTGGATGAAGGGCAGCAGACCGGCCTTGATCAGCGCGGACTTGATGGCACCCATCTTGTCGGCCGGCAGCGGGGCGCGGCTATCGCGGTCGGCGACCAACTCCATCGCCCAGAAGACCC
This sequence comes from uncultured Nostocoides sp., assembly GCA_936931335.1. GTDB lineage: Bacteria > Actinomycetota > Actinomycetes > Actinomycetales > Dermatophilaceae > Nostocoides_A. The sequence goes on from CAKZIH010000125.1 coordinate 1,331, forward strand.
CGAGACCGCGCACCTCACCGATCAGCTCGATGTCCTGCGCCAGCGAGTCCAGCCCCGGCGCAAGCACCTCGGAGCCAATGCGGGCGGCGTTGTCCACGATGCCCTCCTGCTCCATGGCGGTCAGCGTGCCGACGATGGAGGCCATCGCCAGCGGGTGGCCGGAGTAGGTCAGCCCACCGGGGAAGACCCGGTCCTGGAAGGTCTTGCCGATCATCTCGCTGACCATCACGCCACCGACCGGGACATAGCCGGAGTTCACACCCTTGGCGAAGGTGATCAGGTCGGGCAGCACGTCGTAGTTGTCCAGCGCCAGCCAGGCCCCGGTGCGCCCGAAGCCGGCCATCACCTCGTCGAGGATGAGCATGATGCCGTATTCAGTGGCCAGCTCGCGCACGCCCTGCAGATAGCCCGGCGGCGGCGGCATGATGCCCGCGGTGCCCGGGATGGTCTCCAGCAGGATCGCGGCGAAGCCATCGGGGCCCTCGGCCTGGATCACCCGGCGCAGGTGGTGCAGCGCGCGCTCGGTCTCCTGCTCCGGGGAGTTCGACCAGAATTCCGAGCGGTAGGGATAGGGCCCGAAGAAGTGGACGTGGCCACGGGCATACTCGTTCGGCATCCGGCGCCAGTCACCGGTCGCCACGATGGCTGCTCCGGTGTTGCCGTGATAGCTGCGGTAGGTCGAGAGCACCTTGTCCCGGCCGGTATGCAGGCGCGCCATCCGGATCGCGTTCTCGTTGGCGTCCGCCCCACCATTGGTGAAGAAGACCTTGGTGAAGCCCTCCGGCGCGCGGTCGAGGATCAGCTTCGCCGCCTCGCCGCGCACCCGGGAGCCAAAGGCCGGCCCGACGGTGGCCAGGGTGGCCGCCTGCTCCTGGATCGCCTTGACGACCGCGGGGTGCTGGTGGCCGATGTTGACGTTGACCAACATCGACGAGAAGTCGAGCAACTCCCGGCCGTCGGCCACAGTGATTCGGGCACCGGAACCCCCGGTGATCTCCAGCGGCGCCAGGCTGCCCTGGGCCGACCAGGAGTGGAACACCAGCTCCGGGTCGTACATCGCGTTGTCTGCCACGCTTACTTTCCTCCCTCGTTCAAGGTCACGTCGATCCCGGTGAAGCCGCTGCCCTTGGTGTCCACGCCGTCGGCTTCGAGGAGCTTGAGCGCCTCGGTGACGTACTCATTGGAATAGGCATCGGCCGGCGGGTCGGCGCTGATGATGGTCGCGTCACTCTCGTTCTTGGTGCCCTTGGAGATCTCGACGGTCTGCTTCCACATCGCCTCGTCGATCATTCCCGCGCCATTGGGGGACGGCCAGATGAGCTTGTTGATCTCATTGGTCATCCACAGCTGGTGACTCTCCCCCAGCTGGCTGCCGGCGGCCGTCACGATCTTAGCCGCCTGCTCCGCGTTGTCCCGGGCGTAGGCGCAACCGGCGATGGTGCCGGCGATGAAGTTGACGGTGTTCTTCTTGTACTGCTCGTCGTTGGCGAGCTTGTCGGCGTCCGCCCAGATCGCGTCCTGGAGCATGGCGCTGCCGGCGTCATTCCAGTTGATGACGTTGAGGTCCTCGGGCTCATAGAGCTCGCCGGTCGCGGGGTTCTTGGACTCCAGCACCTGCGCGTACTCGTTGTAGGTCATCGCCTGCGCGGCGTCGATATCGCCGGACAGGAAGCCGTTCATGTCGAAGGCCTGCTGGACCAGCTCGATGTCCTTGATCTGGACGCCGTTCTTCTGCATCCCGGCGAAGAGCTCGAACTCATTGCCATAGCCCCAGCTGCCGACCTTCTTGCCCTTGAGGTCGGCGGGCTTGGTGATGTTCTTGTCCTTGAAGGAGATCTGGGTGGTGCCGCTGCGCTGGAAGATCTGCGCGACATCGGTGACCCGGGCCCCCTGCTCCACGGCCCCGAGCACCTTGGGCACCCAGGAGACGGCATAGTCGGCCCCGCCGGAGGTGAGCACGTCGATCGGCACGATGTCGGTGGCCCCGGGGAGGATCTCCACGTCCAGGCCGTATTTGTCATAGAGGCCCTGGTCCTTGGCCGCGTAGTAGCAGGCGAACTGCGCCTGGGTGACCCACTGCAGTTGGACCTTGACCGACTGCTTCTCGCTGGATCCGGTGTCGGCGGCACTGGAGGTCTGCGAGCCGGTGGCGGATCCGGTGCTTGTGGAGCTGGTGGACGTGTCCGTCCCGGAGTCGCCGCCGCCACAGGCAGCGAGCACCCCGGTCAGGGTGAGGAGGGAGAGGCTGAGGCCGAGCGGGCGGCGAGCGGGGTGGGTCATCGTGTTCCTTCGAGAGCAGGTATGGGGTGGGCAGGGACGGCGTCCGAGGCCGTATGTCGTGGGCACGCGCCCGATATCACCCCGCTCCCCGCGTGCCCGCGGCGCGCTCGATGGCGGCGCCCACGACATACGCGAGCAGACCCAGGAGCACGGCGCCCAGGACATAGGCCCAGGCGAGCGGATAGTTGGAGGAGGCCGCAGCCGAGGTGATCGACTTGCCGAGGCCGCCGATCGGGCCGCCGAAGTATTCGGCGATCAGCGCCGCGATCACGGCCAGGGCGGTGGCCACCTTGATGCCGGTGGCGACATACGGGAGGGCACCGGGCAGGGTGAGGTGGCGCGTCACCTGCCAGGAACTGGCGGCATTGACCCGGAAGAGGTCACGGTGGATGGGCCGGGCCCGACGTAAACCCTTGAGGCTGTTGAGATACACCGGAACGAAGGCGCTGATCGCGGCCACCAGCCAACGTCCGGTCTGCCGGTCCGCGCCGAACATCGTGTAGAGGACCGGGGCCAGCGCGACGATCGGAACCACCGAAAGCGCGGCGACGACCGGGGCGGCCATGTCGGCGATCACCCGCACCAGGCTGGCCACGATCGCGCAGAGCACGGCCAACACAGTGCCGACGATGATCCCGATCAGCGCATTGCGACCGGTGGCCGCCGCGCCCTTGAGGATGTTGTCGAAGAACCGCCCGAATTGAGTGGCTATGGCACTCGGCGCGGGAAGCACGAAGGGCTTGATCGCCAACGCACGCACCGCGATTTCCCACAGCCCGAGCACCACGATGCCGAGCAGCACCGGGGGCAGCGCGAGTCGTGCGGCCCGCTCGATCATCGCTGCTCCGCGGCAGTCGGCGCGGCACCTTCGGCGCCGTGCAGGGCTTCTCGGATGGCGCGGACGGCGACGAAGAAGCCCTCCTCTTCGCGCAGGGTCTCGGTGCGTTCACGCTGATCGCCGAGCCGCACCTGGACGATGTCCAGGATCCGGCCGGGCCGGGCGGACATGACGACCACGCGGTCGGACAGGAACGCCGCCTCCGGTATGGAGTGAGTCACCAGCACCACCGCCGCGCCGGTCTCCGCGGCGATGCGGGCAAGCTCGGTCTGCATCCGCTCCCGGGTCATCTCATCCAGCGCCCCGAAGGGCTCGTCCATCAACAGCAGCCGCGGGCTCTCGGCGAGGCTGCGGGCGATGGCGACCCGTTGCTGCATACCGCCGCTGAGCTGGTCGGGATAGTGGTCGGCGAACTGGTCCAGGCCGACCAGGTCGAGCAGTTCGCTGACCCGGGAGCGGATGGCGCCGCTGCCGACCTTGGCCAGTTCCATCGGCAGCGCGATATTGCGCGAGACGGTGCGCCAGGGCAGCAGCGCGGACTGCTGGAAGGCGACCCCGAAGTCGTGATCCAGCCGGGCGCGCTGGGGAGTCTTGCCGAAGACCTCGACGCGGCCCGAGGTGGGCTCTTCCAGGTCGGCGATCAGGCGCAGCAAGGTGGACTTGCCGCAGCCGGAGGGGCCGATGAGCGAGACGAACTCCCCCGCCTGGACGTCCAGGTCGATGCCCTCGAGGGCGATCACCTCACCCTTGCCGCGCCCACGGGCGCTGAAGACCTTGCCCAACCCGCCGATGCGGACGGCGGGTGCGGCCGTGCCGGCGGGCCCGGTCGACCCGGCCGCCTGGGTGCCTGCCGTTGGCACAGTGGGTGAGGCATTGGCGGAATGCGCGCCGGTCATGCGGAAGTCTCTCCTCGCTGGTAGTTGCGCAACGCCATCCCGAGCAGCCCGACGACGCCGGCGGCGATCAAGCCGATGAGCACGGCACCGCCGATCGGGGCCCACGGCTTGGCGGGATCGGCGGAGGCAGCCTGGGCGTATTCGATGATCATTCGGCCGATGCCG
>CAKZIH010000126.1 GCA_936931335.1 uncultured Nostocoides sp.
TACTCGCTCCCCCACATCCTCCGGTTCCCATTGCGTGGTGGCGTCCAGGTCGGTGACATAACCGCGGCCGGGGCGGCGCTTGCGCAGCGGCGGGGTGACCCCGGGCGCGAGGCGGCGAGTGGTGATCAAGAAGCCGGTATGGCCGTGCATCCGGTGCTGCGGGCGCACCGCCAGACCCTCCAGGTGCCAGCCGCGCACCAGCGATTCCCACGCCTGCGGTTCGGTATAGCCGCCGTGGTCGCGCATCGCCTCGGCGGTCCGGGAGAGCTGGGTAGCGGTGGCCACATAACAAATGAGCACGCCACCGGGCAGCAGCGCGTCCCCGACCGCCTCCAGGCATTCCCAGGGGGCGAGCATGTCCAGCACCACGCGATCCACGCTCCCGGGCTCGACCGCCCCGGGCAGGCTCTCCACCAGGTCGCCGACGGTCACCGTCCAGGCCGGGTGGTCGGCACCGAAAAAGGCCCGGGCGTTGGCCTGGGCGATGGCCGCGAAGTCGGCCCGGCGCTCGAAGGAGTGCACCCGGCCGCCCTCCCCCACGGCCCGCAGCAGGCTCATCGACAAAGCGCCAGAGCCGACACCCGCCTCGACGACGACCGCGCCCGGGAAGATGTCGCCCATGGTGACGATCTGGCCGGCGTCCTTGGGGTAGACCACCGCGGCGCCGCGCGGCATCGACATCACATAGTCGGACAGCAGCGGCCGGATCGCCAGGTATTCGCTGCCCACGGTGTTGGTCATCGTGGAGCCGTCCGGGGCGCCGATCAGGTCGTCGTGGCGCAGGAAACCGCGGTGGGTGTGGAACTCCTTGCCCGCCTCCAGGGTGATGGTGTGCATCCGGCCCTTGGGGTCGGTCAACTGCACCCGGTCGCCCACGCGGAAGGGTCCCCGCCGCAGGTCCGCGTCGATTTCGGTCATAGCGGGTCAGCCTAATTCGGGCCGCGCGGCGCGCCGACCGCCCGTCCGGCGGAGAGCACCTCGTTGACGCGCGGCACGGTGACCACCCCGGCGAGCCGGCCGTTGTGCACGATCGCGACGACCCCGCCCGGGGCGTCCCCGAGCGCGCCGAGAATGCCGCTGACCGGCTGTGCCGGGTCGGCGTGCACCACCCAGTCGGGCGGTTGCGGGCGGCTGACCGCGCTCACCGGCGTATGCCCGTGTGCGGTGTCCGGCACCCGCGCCAGCGCTTCGGGGTCGAGCAGGGCCACGGGCATACCCGCATCGTCGACGAGCACCGGCGGCAGCCCGCGCGGCAATTCGGCGAGGCTGGCGTGCTGCGGGACCGGGACCACCGGCTGCAGGACGTCGAGGATCCGGAAGCGGGAGACCACGCCCATCATTCGTCCGGAACGGATGGCCGCTCGCGCGCCCTGCCAGAGGAAGAAGCCGATCAACAGCGCCCAGACGATCGACGCGCCCCGCAACGATTCCCCGTTCAGCAGCGGCCGTCCGATGAACCAGTACAGGACACCGATGGTGACGACCAGACCGCATACCCCGGCCACCACGCGGGCCCGGTGCCGGTCGCCGGTGACCCGCCATACCAGGGCCTCGACGAGCTGGCCGCCGTCCAACGGCAGGCCGGGTAGCAGGTTGAAGCCGGCCAGCAGCAGATTGAGCACCCCGAAGATCGATGCCAGACCGTGGGCGATCCCGGGCTCCAGCAGGGAGGCCACCCCATAGCCGACCGCGGCCAGGGCCAGGTTGGCCAGCGGACCGACCACGGCCACCAGCGCCGAGCGTCCGGGGGTCGAGGTGGTGGCGTCCATGGTCGTATGCCCACCCCATAGATCGGCGACGACGCGGTGCACCGGCATGCCGCAGGCGCGGGCGGCGAGGGCATGGGCCGCCTCGTGGACCAGCACCGCGACGAGCAGGAGCAGGGCATAGCCGGCGGCCACCGCATAGGCGAGCCCACCGAGGTCAGGCTGCAGTTGCAGGCCGATGACCCCCAGGATCACCAACGCCAGGAGCACCCAGGTGCGACCGATATAGACCGGCACCCCCGCGAGCGTGGCGATCCGCAGCCCGGGAGCCTGCGGCGGTGGCGCGTCCTGGGGCGGCTGAGCGCTCGCCGACGAGGTCATGGCTGGCAGCCTATGTCGGCCTCCGGCGGGCGGGATAATGGCCGGTATGCCAGTTCGCCCCGACGCCACCGCCGAGTTGACCGCCCTCCTCCAGGATCGGGTGCTGGTCATGGATGGCGCGATGGGCACGCTGATCCAGCGGCACGGCCTGGCCGAGGGCGACTATCGCGGTGAGCGATTCGCCGGCTGGGAGCGCGACGTCATCGGCAATAACGACCTACTCAGCCTCACGCAGCCGGCGCTGATCCGCCAGATTCACGACGACTATCTCGCCGCCGGGGCGCACCTGATCAGCACCAATACCTTTAATGCGCAACGGATCTCGCTGGCCGACTACGGCATGGAATCACTCGCGCACGAACTCAACGTGGCTGCTGCGGAGCTCGCCCGGGCCGCCGTGGACGCGGCCCTGGCCGCCGACCCCGCCACCCCCCGGTATGTGGTGGGCTCGCTGGGCCCGACGAACCGGACCGCCTCGATCTCCCCCGACGTCAGCGACGCGGGCGCCCGGAATGTCACCTTCGACGAGCTTGTGGTCGCCTACCGCGAGCAGGCCGAGGGCTTGATCGAGGGCGGCGCGGACCTCCTCGCCGTGGAGACGATCTTCGACACCCTCAACGCCAAGGCCGCGATCTTCGCCCTGGAATCGCTCTTCGAGGACCAGGGTCGGCGCTGGCCGGTCATCGTCTCGGGCACCATCACCGACGCCTCCGGGCGCACCCTGTCGGGGCAGACGGCCGAGGCGTTTTGGCACTCCATCCGCCATGTGCGTCCCATCGCGGTGGGCTTCAACTGCGCGCTGGGTGCTGCGCAGATGCGCCCCTTCATCGCCGACCTCGCCCGGATCGCCGACACCTTCGTCTCCTGTTATCCCAACGCCGGGTTGCCCAATGCCTTCGGCGAGTATGACGAGAGCGCCGCGGAAACCTCTGCGCTGGTAGCAGAATTCGCGCGCAGCGGGCTGGTCAACCTGGTCGGCGGCTGCTGCGGCACCACCCCGGAGCACATCCGCTCGATCGCCGCGGCCGTGGCCGAAATCGCTCCGCGCCAGATCCCGCAGCTCACCCCGGCGATGCGCCTGTCCGGGCTGGAACCGCTCACCATCACCGAGGACAGCCTCTTCGTCAACGTCGGCGAGCGGACGAATATCACCGGCTCCGCACGCTTCCGCAAGCTCATCCAGGCCGAGGACTATCCCGCCGCCCTGTCGGTGGCCCGCCAGCAGGTGGAGGCGGGCGCGCAGATCATCGACGTCAACATGGACGAGGGCATGATCGACGGCGTCGCCGCAATGGACCGCTTCGTCAAGCTGCTCGCCTCCGAGCCGGACATCAGCCGGGTGCCGTTGATGATCGATTCCAGCAAATGGGAGGTCATTGAGGCCGGCCTCAAATGCGTTCAGGGCAAGCCGATCGTCAACTCCATCTCGATGAAGGAGGGCGAAACGGCCTTCATCGAGCACGCCCGGCTGTGCCGCAAATATGGCGCCGCGATCGTGGTCATGGCCTTCGACGAGGAGGGGCAGGCCGACAACCTGGAGCGGCGCACGGAGATCAGTGCGCGGGCATACCGGATCCTGACCGAAGAGGTCGGCTTCCCCGCCGAGGACATCGTCATCGACCCCAATATCTTCGCGGTGGCGACCGGGATCGAGGAACACGCGGCCTATGGCGTGGACTTCATCGAGGCGACCCGGTGGATCAAGGAGCACCTGCCGCACGTCCTGGTTTCCGGCGGGGTGTCCAATGTGTCCTTTTCCTTCCGCGGCAACAATCCCGTGCGCGAAGCGATCCACGCGGTCTTCCTTTTCCACGCCATCGCCGCGGGCATGGACATGGGCATTGTCAACGCCGGTGCGCTGGTGGTCTACGACCAGATCGACCCGCGGCTGCGCGAGCGCATCGAGGACGTCGTCCTCAACCGTCGTGCCGATGCCACCGACCGCTTGTTGGAGATCGCCGCGGAGTTCAATATCGCTGCGGCGCAGGATGATTCGAACGCACCCGAATGGCGCATCCTGCCGGTCGAGGAGCGGATCACCCACGCCCTGGTCAAGGGTCTGGACGACTTCGTCGAGGCGGACACCGAGGAGTTGCGGGCGCTGATCGCCGAGCGCGGCGGGCGCCCGTTAGAGGTCATCGAGGGCCCGCTGATGGCCGGTATGGACGTGGTCGGCGAGCTCTTCGGCGCGGGCAAGATGTTCCTGCCGCAGGTGGTGAAGTCCGCGCGGGTGATGAAGAAGGCGGTCGCCTACCTCATTCCCTTCATCGAGGCCGAGAAGCAGCCCGGTGACGCTGCGCTGGCCAAGGGCCGGATCGTCACCGCGACCGTCAAGGGCGACGTCCACGACATCGGCAAGAACATCGTCGGGGTGGTCCTGCAGTGCAACAACTATGAGGTCCACGACCTGGGCGTTATGGTCCCGGCGCAACGGATCCTGGAGGCCGCCAAGGAACTCGACGCCGACGCGATCGGGCTGTCCGGCCTGATCACGCCGTCGCTGGAGGAGATGGTGCACGTCGCCTCGGAGATGGAGCGGCAGGGATTCCAGATCCCGCTGCTCATCGGCGGCGCGACGACCTCGCGCGCCCATACCGCGGTCAAGGTCGACGGCCGGTATGGCGGTCCGGTCGTCTGGGTCAAGGACGCCTCCCGTTCGGTGCCGGTGGTTTCGGCGTTGCTCAGCGACACCCGTCGTCCCGCGCTCCTGGCCGACTTGAAGACCGACTACGACACCATCCGGGCGCGCCATGCGGCCAAGTCCAGCGAACGGCCGCTGCTCTCCTTCGCCGACGCTCAGGCCGCGGCGCCGCGGATCGCCTTCACGCAGGAGACGGTGAGCGCGCCCAAGCAGCCGGGGATCCATGAGTTCCTGGGCTATGACCTCGCGGAGTTGCGCGAATACATCGACTGGACACCATTTTTTGCCGCCTGGGAGATGCGTGGGCGGTATCCGGATCTGCTGCACAATCCGGCCAGTGCGGAGGCCGCCCGCCGGCTCTTCGAGGATGCCCAGGCGATGCTCGACCGGATGATCGCGCAGGACTGGGTGCGCGCGAATGGCGTGATCGGCCTCTTCCCCGCGGTCCGTGACGGTGAGGACACCGTGGTCTTCGCCGACGAGAGCCGCACCAGCGAACTGACCCGGCTGCACCACCTACGCCAGCAGGGCCAGCACCGCGACGGCGTGCCGAACCGCTCGCTCGCCGACTTCATCGCCGGGCCGCAGGACGGCCAGGACGACTGGATCGGGGCCTTCGCGGTCACCGCGGGGCTGGGCGCCGCGGACCGGGTGGCCGCCTTCAAGGCCGAGCACGACGACTACAACGCGATCCTGCTCGAATCGCTCGCCGACCGGCTCGCGGAG
>CAKZIH010000127.1 GCA_936931335.1 uncultured Nostocoides sp.
AGGTGGTCACCGACGGTCCGGGTTTCGCCGGCCGCGTCCAGGAGGTGCTCGGCGAGCGCGATATCCCGACCCGATCCGGCAGCGACCTGCAGGCCGGCGTGGTGGCCGTGGACACGGCCTGCCTGGGCACCGGATTCCGGATGCCCGCGGACAAGATCGCCGTCATCACCGAGAGCGATCTGACCGGCACCCAGGCGGTCGCCGGCTCCACCAAGGACATGCGCAGGATGCCGTCGCGGCGGCGCAACCAGGTCGACCCGCTGCAATTGCAGCCCGGCGATTTCGTGGTGCATGAGCAGCACGGGGTGGGCCGCTTCGTGGAGATGATGCAGCGCACGGTAGCCGGCGCCACCCGCGAATATCTGGTGCTAGAGTATGCCGCGTCCAAGCGCGGCCAGCCTGCCGACCGGCTCTTTGTGCCCACCGACCAGCTCGACCAGGTCTCCCGCTATGTCGGTGGCGAGGCCCCCACCGTCAACCGGCTGGGCGGCAGCGACTGGCAGCAGACCAAGCAGCGGGCCCGCAAATACGTCCGACAGATCGCCGCCGAACTCATCCGCCTCTACAGCGCCCGGATGGCCACCAAGGGCCATGCCTTCGGCCCGGACACCCCCTGGCAGCGCGAACTCGAGGACGCCTTCGCGTTCGCGGAGACCCCCGATCAGCTCTCCAGCATCGACGAGGTCAAGGCGGATATGGAGCGCGAGGTCCCGATGGACCGGCTGATCTGTGGCGATGTCGGCTACGGCAAGACCGAGATCGCCGTGCGCGCGGCCTTCAAGGCAATCCAGGACGGCAAGCAGGTCGTGGTGCTGGTGCCTACCACGCTGCTGGTCCAGCAACACCTCAACACCTTCACCGAGCGGTATGCCGGTTTCCCCGTCACCGTGGCCGCGCTCTCGCGGTTCCAGACCGAGCGCGAATCACGCCAGGTGCTTGCCGGCCTGGCCGACGGCAGCATCGACCTGGTCATCGGCACGCACCGGCTGCTGGGCTCGGAGGTCAAGTTCAAGGACCTGGGCCTGGTGGTGGTCGACGAGGAGCAGCGTTTCGGGGTGGAGCACAAGGAGCAGCTCAAGGCGATGCGCACCGCGGTCGACGTGCTCTCCATGTCCGCGACGCCAATCCCGCGCACCCTGGAGATGGCGGTCACCGGCATCCGGGAGATGTCGACCCTGGCCACGCCGCCA